>CANFED010000043.1 GCA_947445995.1 Oxalobacteraceae bacterium
AGCGAGGTGTCGCTACGTGGTGCCGTCGAAGCGGCGCAAGCGCAATTGATCGACCCGGTGCTGGTCGGACCAAGTGCAAAAATACAGACTGTCGCCGACCAGGCCGGCATCGACCTATCGCGCTATCGACTGATCGACACAACCCACAGTCACGAATCAGCGACACGCGCAGTGGCGCTATGTCGTTCCGGCGAGTGTGACGCGCTAATGAAAGGCAGCTTGCATACCGACGAAATGATGCACGAAGTCCTGCTCGTCGATACCGGACTGCGCACGGCGCGGCGCATCAGTCACGTCTACCTGATGGAAGTCTCCACCTATCCGAAAATGCTGCTCATCACGGATGCCGCCATCAATATTTACCCGACGCTCGACGACAAAGTGCATATCATCCAGAACGCCATTGATCTGGCCCATGCACTCGACATGCCGGCACCCCGAGTCGCCATCCTGTCGGCGGTCGAAACGGTCGATGCCAAAATACGTTCGACGATTGATGCTGCAGCCTTATGCAAAATGGCTGAACGCGGGCAGATCAGTGGTGCCATCCTCGACGGACCGCTGGCCTTTGATACCGCAATCAACCTCGAAGCAGCCCGCATCAAGGGCTTGCTGTCGGATGTCGCGGGAGTGGCCGACGTCCTGGTCGTGCCCGACCTGGAGTCCGGCAACATGCTGGCAAAACAGCTGGAATATCTGGCGGGTGCACGGGCCGCGGGCATCGTGCTCGGCGCACGGGTACCGATCATTTTGACCAGTCGCTCCGACAGCACCGAAACCCGGCTGGCATCGTGCGCGGTGGCTGTCAAACTGGTACACGCCAAACGGCACACGACGACCGGGGTGCTCCTTGCCTGATGCGATCAACGACGCAACGCCTTCTGGAAAATGCCTGGTCGTCATCAATGCCGGATCGTCCAGCATCAAGTTTTCGCTGCTTGCCGGAGACACGCAGGCAACATTGATGTGCTTTGTTCATGGCGAAATCGAAAGCATCGGGACGACACCGCACTTTTTTGCCGATAGCCGCAATGGCCAGCGACTTTCCGAGTACCAATGGGACGCCACGGTCTCGCAGGAAGACTTGCTCGGCCATCTGATCGAATGGATAGAAGCCTATCTTGGACCGGATCGGCTGATGGCCGCCGGACATCGTGTCGCCCATGGCGGCCTGCACTGCACGACACCGCAACGCATCACGGCGGAAGTGCTGGCGCAATTGCACGCTGCGAGTCCGCTTGCACCACTGCACCAACCGCATAACCTGGCACCGATTACGGCGCTGGCGGCGCGCCATCCGGGCTTGCCACAAGTGGCCTGCTTCGACACCGGATTTCATGCCACCAATCCCCGAATCTCCCGCCTGTATGGCTTGCCGAAAGCGCTGACCGAAGCCGGTCTGCAGCGCTTCGGATTTCATGGCCTGTCGTACGAATATATCGCCGGCGAACTGCCCCGTATCGATCCGCGCGCGGCCGGCGGACGCACGATCATTGCCCATCTCGGCAATGGTGCCAGCATGTGCGGGCTGGTCAATGGAATAAGCGTCGCGTCGACGATGGGATTCAGTGCGCTCGATGGCCTGTTGATGGGCACCCGCTGCGGCACCCTCGATCCCGGTATCGTGCTGTATCTGCTGCAGGAAAAGAAAATGAGCACAGAGGCGATCGAGTCCCTGCTCTATCACCAATCAGGTTTGCTGGGAGTATCAGGCATCAGCAACGACATGCGTCGTCTGCTGGCCAGCAACGACAGCGCCGCACGCGATGCGATCGATCTCTATGTCTATCGTGCGACGCGAGAAATCGGATCACTGGCCGCCGCCATCGGCGGACTCGATGCACTGGTCTTCACTGCCGGCGTCGGTGAGCATGCTCCGGAAATCCGTGCCCGCATCTGTGCGCAATCGGCCTGGCTAGGCATCCGGCTGGACCCGGCCTCGAATCAAGCCGGCGGACCGTGCATCAGCATGCCGGACAGTCCCGTGACCGCGTGGGTCATACCGACCAACGAGGAGGTGATGGTCGCACGCCATACCTTTTTCCTGACCAGTACGTCTGACCAGCAATAGACCTCCTGTCTGTTGACCTTCACCGAAAGCATTCAATGAGCACGCCTGCGCCCGTCATTCACAAGCCGATTCATGAACATAGCGTGCCGTTGTTCTGGCCGATGGCCTCCGGCATCGAACTCGGCATCAGCGCAATGAAACAGTTTGAGCACAACCTGCGCTTCATCGCCGAAGCAGAAAAAATCGACACCCCGACTAGTCCCGAGTGGGCCACGTCGAACCGTATCGTGCTTGAACTGGAGACGATGCGACTACGGGATTTTTCAACGGCTGATCGCCCTTTCACGCAAACCCCGGTGCTGATCGATGCCCCTTTCGCCGGCCATAGCTCCACCATCGCCGACTACAAGATTGGCCAAAGCCTGGTCGAAACCCTGCAGGCATCCGGCCTCGAGCATGTGCTGGTGACCGACTGGAAGAGCGCAACGCAGGCAATGAAAAACTTTGATATCGACAAGTACCTGGCCGAAATCAACGTCGCCGTCGATGATCTCGGTGGCCTTGTCGATCTGATCGGACTTTGTCAGGGTGGCTGGATGAGTGCGATGTATGCAGCGCGCTTCCCGCACAAGGTGCGCACGCTGGTTCTGGCCGGTGCGCCCATCGATACCGATGCCGGCAATGGCCCGATCAAGAAACTTGCCCATACTTTGCCGATGGCGCTGTATGAAGAAATGGTACGGGTCGGCGGCGGGGTCATGCTCGGAAAAACGATGCTCGCCGGATGGAAAAGCATGAATCCTCAAGAGCAATACATGGGCAAGTATCTCGAACTGTATCAGCACATCGAAGACAAAAACTATATCAAGCGGACCGAACAATTCGAGCGCTGGTATGAAAGCCCGATTGATCTTCCAGGAGCCTATTATCTGCAAACAATCCGGCAAATTTTCAAGGAAAATCGTCTGGCAAAAGGTGAGTTCATCGCGCTGGGCGAACGTCTTTCCCTGAAAAATATTGTCTGTCCCGTTTATTTGCTGGCAGGATCGGACGACGACATCACGACCTCCGAGCAGGTCTTCGACGCAGAAAAATATCTCGGGACCGCACCAGAAAAAATTGTCAAGACACTCGCCTCGGGCGGTCATATCGGCTTGTTCATGGGAGCCAGGACGCTGGCCGAGTGCTGGCCGGCAATTGGACGCTGGATTCGTTGCGGCGGTACGAGCAGAGACTGACACAGGTCGTCCCTGTCGACCCACCACGGTCAATCGTGACCTGTAAGATAGGGGACACTCGCCAGCAACCGACAACCACCGAAAGGGTCACAATGAAAATCAACACCAAGGATTTTCGGGTACAGCAAGGCGATACGGTCAAGCTCGACAAATGGCCGACGCGGGTCAAGCCCGTCTATAAGTCGAAGGAAAAGTATCAGGAACTGCTGGCCGAACAGGTCGCGGAGTTAAGCGAATTACAGCAACTGCTCTATGCATCAAGCCGTTACGCCGTACTGCTGATTTTTCAGGCAATGGATGCGGCGGGCAAGGACGGTGCCATCAAGCACGTGATGTCGGGTATCAATCCGCAAGGCTGCCAGGTGTTCAGCTTCAAGCATCCCAGTGCAACTGAACTGGAGCACGACTTCCTGTGGCGCACCACGCAGTGTTTGCCCGAGCGCGGCCGCATCGGCATCTTCAACCGTTCCTATTACGAAGAGGTGCTGATTGTTCGGGTGCATCCGGAAATCCTGCGCAGCCAGGGACTTCCCGATGGCCGGCTCAATCCGAAAAAAATCTGGGAGGAGCGCTACCAGTCGATCGTCAACTCGGAAGAGCACCTGCATCGCAGCGGCACGCGCGTGATCAAATTTTTTCTGCACTTGTCGAAGGACGAGCAGCGCCAGCGTTTTCTTGATCGCATCGACGACTCGGCAAAAAACTGGAAATTCAGTAGCGCCGACATCACCGAGCGACAATTCTGGCCGCAATACATGACGGCCTATGAAGCCTGCCTGAGCGCGACCAGTACGAAAGATGCGCCGTGGTATGTGGTGCCGGCCGATGACAAGGAAAACGCCCGGCTGATTATTTCGGAGATCATTCTCGATACGCTCAAGTCACTCAAGATGAACTACCCGGAAACCGATGCCAAGCGCCAGAAGGAATTGCTGTCGATTCGCGGTCAGCTGATGAACGAGTGACCGAGGCAGTGGCGTCCGGTGCTGTCGACGGTAATTGTTTATACCGCCTGGCAGCTACCGGGATTCAATCGTCTTCGTCGCCGTCGAGTTCGGGAAACAGCACACTGGTGTAGCCGAAGCGGCTGAAGTCGGTCACGCGCATCGGATACAAAATACCGATGAGGTGATCGCATTCGTGCTGCACGACACGAGCATGGAAGCCCTCGACATCGCGGCTGATGACTGCGCCGAACTGGTCGAGCCCTTCGTAATGCAGCGCGTTCCAGCGCGGTACCACGCCACGCAAGCCGGGCACCGACAGGCACCCTTCCCAGTTCTCGACGATCTCTTCCGACAACGGCGTGAGCACCGGATTGATCAGGATGGTTTCCGGTACTTCGGGTGCTTCCGGATAACGCACGTTATTGCGCGAACCATAAATCACCAGTTGCAAATTGACGCCGATCTGCGGTGCGGCGAGGCCGGCACCATTGACCGCATGCATGGTCTCGAACATGTCGGCGATCAGCAGGCGCATTGCCGGTGTGTCGAACTCGGTGACCGGTTCGGCCACGCGCAGCAGACGCGGGTCACCCATTTTTAAAATCTCGCGGACGGTCATCGCAGGCTCGCCAGGTAGTCAGTAAAAGCCTTGCCGGTTTCCGGATGCTTCAGGCCCATCGCCATCGACGCTTTCAGGTAGCCCAGCTTGGAACCGCAGTCATAACGCTGACCTTCATAGCGATAGGCCAGCACGCGTTCGGACTCGATCATCGCCGAGATGCCGTCGGTCAATTGGATTTCACCGCCAGCACCCTGTTCGAGCTTTTCAAGATAATCGAAAATCCCGTTGGTCAGCACATAGCGGCCCACCACTGCCAGCGTTGACGGTGCCACATCGGCCGCCGGTTTTTCGACAATCGCATTGACCTGCTCAAGCATTTTTGCGAACGGCGAGACGCTGACAATGCCGTATTGCCGTGTTTCGGCACGCGGTACATCCTGCACCGCCAGCAGGCTGGAGCCCTGACGCGAAAAGATGTCCGTCATCTGCGCCAGCACCGGCTTGGTGCCATCCGGCACATCCATGAAGTCATCGGCCAGCAGGACCGCGAACGGTTCGTTGCCGACTACCGGCCGCGCGCACAGCACCGCGTGGCCAAGGCCGAGGGCGGCGGACTGACGGATGTAGATGCACGAAATATGTTTGGGGATCACGTTTTGCACCAGCTCCAGCAACTGATTCTTGCCGTGTGCTTCGAGTTCGGCTTCGAGTTCGTAGGCCGTATCGAAATGGTCTTCGATGGCGCGCTTGTTGCGACCTGTGATGAAGATCATTTCGGTGATGCCAGCGGCGACGGCTTCTTCGACCGCGTACTGGATCAATGGCTTGTCAACGATGGGCAACATCTCTTTCGGTTGCGCCTTCGTTGCTGGCAAGAAGCGGCTGCCGAGACCGGCAACCGGGAAGACGGCTTTCTTGATTTTACGCATCAGGATCTGCTTTCAAAAGTTGGAGTAATCCGGTTTCATCGAGTATCGCCAGACCAAGTTCCTGGGCCTTCGCGAGCTTGCTGCCAGCATCGCTACCGGCGACGACGTAACTGGTTTTTTTCGACACGGAACCGGCCACCTTGCCACCGGCTGCCTCGATCAGCGCAGCGGCTTCATCACGCGCGAGCGTCGGCAAGGTGCCCGTCAGCACGAAGGTCTTGCCGCTCTGCGGCAGGCTGGCGACTTGCCGTCCGGCGTGTTCGGTCCAGTGCAGGCCAGCGGCGCGCAATTGTTCGACCAGTTCCACGTTGAGCGGATCGGCAAAAAATTCAAGGATGGAACGCGCGACGACCGGGCCGACATCGGCCACCTCCAGCAATTGTTCTTCTGTCGCCGCCATCACGGCGTCAAGCTGACCGAAATGCGATGCCAGTTCTTTCGCGGTGGCTTCACCGACATGACGAATGCCGAGCGCGTAAATGAAGCGCGCCAGCGTGGTCGATTTCGATTTTTCGAGCGCGGCCAGCACGTTGCGGGCCGACTTGTCGGCCATGCGTGCGAGCTCCGACAAACCAACCAGGCCGAGCTTGTACAGGTCGGCCGGCGTGCGGATAACTTCGCGATCGACCAATTGCACGACCAGTTGCTCGCCCAAGCCTTCGATGTCCATCGCGCGGCGCGACACGAAGTGCAGCAAGCCGCCCTTGCGCTGCGCCGCACATTTTATCCAGCCGCCGGAACAGCGCGCGATGGCTTCCTCCTCAAGCCGGACGATGGCCGAGCCGCACACCGGACAAACCGTCGGCATCACGAACTCCTGTACATCCGGGCCGCGCAAGTCGGCAATGAACGCCACGACTTCGGGAATCACGTCGCCGGCACGGCGCACGATGACGGTGTCACCGATGCGGATGTCCTTGCGCCGCACTTCATCTTCATTGTGTAGCGTGGCATTGGTGACGATGACGCCACCCACGGCCACCGGAGCCAGTCGTGCCACCGGCGTGATGGCCCCGGTGCGGCCGACCTGCACATCGATGCCCTGGACCACGGTGCTGGCTTCTTCGGCCGGAAACTTGTGCGCCAGCGCGTAGCGCGGAGCCCGCGCCACAAAACCCAGTTGCTGCTGCTGGACGGCGTCATCGACCTTGTAGACCACGCCGTCGATTTCGTAGGGCAAGGTGGCGCGCCGGGTGCCGATATCGCGATAAAAGTCGAGCAGGCCGGCTGCGCCAAGCACGACCTTGCGCTCGTCGCAGACCGGGATACCGAGTGTGCGATACCAGTCCAGCAGAGCGGAGTGCGAGGCCGGCATCACCGCCCCGTCAAGTGTGCCGATGCCATAGGCAAAAAAGCGCAGCGCACGCTGCGCGGTAATGCGCGAATCAAGCTGGCGCAAACTGCCGGCGGCGGCATTGCGCGGATTGGCAAACTCCTTGAGCCCGGCGTCGCGCTGGCGCGCATTGAGGCTGGCGAAATCGGCCTTGTACAACAGGACTTCGCCGCGCACATCGATGACCGCCGGTGGCGTCTCGGTATGCAAGCGCAGCGGAATGCCGCGTATCGTGCGAATGTTGACGGTAACGTTTTCACCGGTGCTGCCATCGCCGCGGGTGGCGGCTTCGACCAGCACGCCGGCTTCGTAGCGCAAGTTGATGGCGAGGCCGTCGAACTTGAGTTCAGCGGCGTACGCGACCTCATCGACGCTGTGCAAACCGTCGCGCACGCGGCGGTCAAAGGCGACCACATCCTCGTCGGCAAAGCCGTTCGACAACGACAGCATCGGCACCGAATGACGCACCTGAACGAATTCAGGCAGAGGCGGAGCGCCCACCCGACGGGTTGGCGAATCGGTTGTTACCAGCTCGGGGTGAGCGGCTTCGAGCGCCTCAAGTTCACGAAACAGCAGGTCATAGTCAGCGTCCGGAATGGTAGGCGCATCGAGTACGTAGTAGGCATGGGCGTGGCGATCGAGCAGCCTGCGCAAATCCGCTGCCCGTGCAGCCGGATCAATCGATGCAACGTTGACCATGATCAGCTGAACAAGCGCAGCGCACGGGCCGAACCTGCCGGAATATCGGCCGCCATCATGTTGGTGTAAAACTCATCGACCTGAACGGCGATCTCCGACAGCGCCTGTTCCGACAACGGTTGACCGCCATCGTCGACCACGATGCCATCCATGCGCAGCGCCAGCGAACGGGCGCAGGCGGTTAATGCGCCAAAGCCGTTATGGGCCTGGCCCACGCGCGGCACATCGAGCAGCAAGGTCAGGCGCGAGGTTGTGTCAGCCGCCAGCGTGACATTGGTCGACAGCGAAAACAGCACGTCGCCTTCGCCGTCCGGCATCACCAGTCGCCCTTCGGGACGCAAGTCGAATCCTTGCTTTTCGAGGGCGACGTGCAAGGTACTGATCGACCAGGGCGCACCGTTCGACTGGACATTGACGCTCAGATGCGCATCGAATTCGGTAATGAACTGATGCAGCGCACGCGCACTTTGCATCACGTGCTTCATGTCCGGAATATCCGGATCAGCACCAAGTTCGTCGGCCACCGCACGCAACGCCATCACCAGTTCGGAATATTCGATTTCATTGAGGGAAGAAGATCGGTTGGCCAGTTGCACACCAACCTGCAGTGCGCTGTACTGCGCACCGTGGGCAATCGCTTCCCAGTGGGAGCCGTCGCGCAAACCGATCGTGTGTAATGGCTTGCTGCCAGCCTGGCGCAAGTCCCGGAACGCGGCCAGCACTTTTTCGCCGCGCATTGGCTGATCCAGTGTCAGCGGAATGAGGCAGTCGACCAGTTCATCGACCGGCAAGTCGGCAGCCGCCGTCGCGGTATGGGCCGGAGTGGAAAGGTCTTCTTGCGCAACAGGCACACCATCGACGGCTGGCAATGCACTGCCGTCAAGATCAGACGACTGCTCGCTAGCGGCATGAAAACCCGGTTCCTGCCGCGCTGCCGGCGGCGGAGTTACCTCGTCACGTGCGGAAGGGGTCATCAACACATCGTCGCGGGTCGAGGCAAAGGCCCGCTCGACACTTTTTTTGGCCTTGAATTCTTGCCACTTGTTGTAGCCGATCACGGCAATGACGATTGCTCCGCCGATGGCAATCAGGCTGGCTTGTAGGTCGGTCATACCGCAGTTGCCTCGCTGGCTGGCTGGTGCATGACACCGCCTTGCCTCAATGGGGAATCGGTAAAAGGTATTGCGCTGGAAAAAAGTGGCACGGGTGTCTTTGAAAGTCAGGGCAAACAGTGAGGGAAAACAAGCTTGGTCACTCTACCAGAATGTGAAGCAAGGTCTTCCAGAATGGCGCTTAGGGTAAGTGTTGATACCTGAAGTTGTCAAGCCAACCAAGCAATGAGATGGCGGTGTTGATGGCCGATGGAAACATGCCACACCACAACCACTCCTTGCGACATATCGGACGCCTGCTCCACCTGCGGGAAATGAGTAACCAAAAAAATTCTCCTGGCGATGGAACTTATAAGTTCCAAACAACAAACTTTCTTAAAAGTACTATCGCCAATGAAGACTTATGGTTACCATCAAATTACTTTAACGACTTTTGATCGCACTGCCAGCGCTGTCTTGCGCTGGCAGCAATACCGCAAAAGGAATGACGATGCATCCAGGTATCTTGACCATTCGGACATGTTGGCATTTGGTGGCATTGAGCTTGCTAGCGATCAGTTACGGCTACAGCATCGACGCCTTTGCGCAGTTACAAATTCCGAATCCCCTGATACGTCCGCCTGGCCTGACCAATCCTGCTGCCGGACCCATTCCACCCTTGCCCGGCGCGACAGGGGGCACCCCACGCTCTGCCGAGCCGGCGACTTTTCCTGTTATTCCGGGAGCAGCAGGTGCCACCGAAAATCCCCTGACCCGCGAACTGAACGAACAAAAGGACCGCTTTGCAGGATTCTATGTGTCGGCCATCGTCGGCAAGCAAGCGGTATTACGCCGTTCCGCGGCACAACGCAATCCTGCGCCCGCTGCGGCGTTGCCCGCAGTCGGTACCAGCATGGCACCGGTACCGCTCGGTACCCAGACCGCTGCGACGACAACACGCAATGAGGCACTGATGCTCACCGATGGCGAATCGTTCGATACCACCGGCAATGTCGGCAGTCTCTATGCACGGGTTAGCCACCGGCAGGTCGTGATTTACCACGTCGCCGACAGCAGCACACCAGAACCGAAATCCGGCAAGCGCTATCCCATCGTGTTTGTCGGCGAACTCGAAACCTCCGGCAGTCCGGCCCAGCCCGCCATCGTACTGGAGCGTCCGGATCCGCTTTACAAGCGCAGCATTACCGTCGAGCTCAAGGCACGCAGTGCGTCAGCTCCCGCGATAGATACACAGAACCAGCAGGCATCCGGCCTCACGCCGGTACCTGCGCAGTAACCGGAACACGGGACGATGAATACCATCCGCCCTCCTGACAACAGCCTGCAAAGCCAGATTGGCACCTTTCTGGTGACGACCGGCGTGATCACGGCACAACAACTCGACGTGTGCCTGCGCCAGCAAAAATCGGTACGGGAAAGTGGCCAGCAAGCATTGCTCGGCGAAATCATCGTGCGCAACAAGTTTGCCAGTCAGTCGCAAATTGGCTTTGCGGTCAAGCGCCTTGATGGCGAAAGCGATTCGCTGCTGTTCAGGCAATTGCTACCGCTGGGACTATGCAAGTTGCATTGCGTCTTTCCGGTTCAGGTCGAGAGTGGTGTGCTGCAATTGAAAGCGGCGCGCATCCTGTCCGAGAATACCCGCCGCAGCCTGATCGATGCCTGTGAAGTCAACGTGACTGGCCTGCGTATTGAACCCACGGATATCGGCGATATCCGCCGTTCGATCGATAGTATTTATAGCGCCTCCCACAGCTTTGAATCGATTGCGCAGCGACTGCGCAGCGAAGAAATTAACGGCCTGCTGCTCAAGCAGGCGCTCGATGCGATTCTGTCAGAAGCCATCAGGCTGCGCGCTTCGGACATCCATCTGGACAAATTACGCGATCCCGGCGCATGGATCAGCTATCGCATCGACGGCAAGCTCAGGCCAACGCATCTGGTACCGGAACGGACCATGGCCGCGCTGTTTTCGCGCATCAAGAACGAATCCGGCATGGATGCCTCGGATAGCCGCCGTGCCCAGGATGGCCGCTTGTCGTTGGCCGGTGCCGGTGCCGGCGTTGAATTTCGCGTCGCCACGCAACCGATCGCCGGCGGCGAAACAATTGCGATCCGGGTACTCGATCCGTCCTCGATGATCGGGCTCGATGCGCTGTTTCCGTACCAGTTGCAGATGAACGAGCTGTTTCGCCAGCTCGCTGACGTGCGCGGCAAGACTGGTGGGCTGGTGCTGATCTCCGGCCCGACCGGTTCCGGCAAGACCACCACACTGTATGCACTGGCACAAAACTTTGGTCGCGATCGCATCAATGTGATTACTGTCGAGGAGCCCGTCGAGTACATCCTGCCGTTCGCGCGCCAGATCCAGCTGAACCAGTTGCTCAATGAAAAATCGGTCGACCTCGAACGCTCGGTATTGCGACAAGACCCGGACGTGCTGATCCTCGGTGAAATCCGCGACAACGATACGATGCGGGCGGCGCTCAAGTTTGCCGAATCCGGCCATCTGGTGCTGGCAACCGTGCATGCGAAGGATGTGGCCCAGACTGTCGAGCGGGTGCTGTCGTTCTGCGACCCCGCCACCAAGCAGGAGGCGCTCTACATTCTGGCCAACCAGCTCAGCGTGGTGGTCAATCAGGGACTGATCCCCAAACTGTGCAGCTGCGCCAGCGAGATCGATAACGAATCAGCCATCGAACTCCATGACACGCTGGGACTGACCTTTCATGGTCACGCGCGCTTCCTGCGCCGCGCTGGTTGTGCCGCGTGCAACCAGACCGGTTATCGCGGCCGGGTCGCTATCCACGAGACGGTGGTGATACCGAATACCGATACGCTGCGCGTCGACATCACGCGGCTGCTATTCGAGTCGATCCACAACTTCCAGGCCGTGTTTGCGATGGAACAGGTCACGCATATCGACAAGCATCAGGTCATGGCACAACTGCTTGAATGCCATGTGATCGATGCCGAGACTGTCACGCAATCGATCCGGGCGGGCTACTGACATGGACACCCTGAAAAACTTCAGCGTGACTTACCTGTTGCCATTCGCCGCCGATGCCGATGCCGTGCGCGACCGCAGCGCGCGCAAGCATTTTCGCCATCATCGGATCATGGTCGCCGCCAGCTGCGAACAGGTCGTGCACGATGTCCGCAAGGACGGTGGCGTACCAATTGAAATCTGTGCGATCAAGCCGGCCATGAGCTGGCTTAATCCGGTCTCGCGCGACTACAAGCAGCAATTCCTGCTGGCGATCTATTTCAATACCCAGGCCGGCCTGAGTGCCGGTCGCGCCCTGAAACTGGTCATCGATGCAGAAAACGGTCCGCTGCGCCAGCGTCTCAATTTTGCCAACCTGATTCTCGATGGCGGCGGCAGCTTCCTCGAAGCCATTGATGCACTCGGCTTTTTTGACCAGACCACGCTGGCCATTCTCGAAGCCGGCGAGAAAGCCGGCACGCTGTCGAGTGCCATCAACACTGCCATCGACTATTACCAGGCCCGTGCCAGCACGCTCAAGGTCCTGATGGGAACGGCTATTTTTACCAGCATCGAAGTGGCTTTCTCGGTGCTGTCACTGATCGGCAACCGGGTGGCCGTGCTGCCCGCCATCGAAAAGGAAATCAGCGAAAACAACACGCCGGAAAAAATCGCCAGTATCCGGCGCGGTATTGCGATCGCTTACTTTGCCAATGACCTGATGCTGCTGGTGTCCCTGCTACTGATCGTCTTTGTCGCCATCTGTACCTGGGGCTACTTCGACGGCAGTCGCGATTTCCGCAAGAAGGTCGATGACATCATCCTGCGCATCCCGCAAGTCAGGGACATCATCCTGCACGGTGCGCTGGCCAACAGCACCAAGGTAGCGGTGTCGCTGATCCGTGGCGGCGTCGATCTGATGGCATCGTTCTCCATTTCCGAAAAAGCCTCGCGCGTGCCGCGCGTGCTGGCTTACTGGCGCGGTGCGGTCAGCCGCATCGACGACGGTGAGGACGTCGCCCATGCACTCGCGCAAGCACCACTGGAAAACTCCGAACGCACGCTGATCCGTTCGCACACCGACCGCCATCAACTGGCGCGCGCCTTCGAAGTCATCGCCGAACGGCGGGAAGTCCTCGCCCAGCGCGCCGCCAAAAAATTCCAGGTGTTTTCCTTCTTTGCCACGCTGGCCTTTTCACTGGTGGCGGTGCTGATTGCACTTTTTGTTGCCCTGATCCAGAGCGAGGGCAGCCTGGCCTCGATGACGTCGCTATAGGACAACCGACACCATGAGCAAACTCAGTACTGTCCAGTTCGAGAGCGCGTATGCCGGGATGATTGCCGGTGCGATCCCGCTGCACAGCGGCGACATCGACAGAAGCGTTTTCATGGTGGCGCAGGATGTGCTGGGTACCGCGCGCCTGCACTTCCTCGTGGCCGTTGATCGCGACAGCAGCACCGTCTATTACTTTGCCGCCGCATCGAGTGCCTTCACGTCGATACCGGCCTTTACGACACCACTCGCCGCCGCCCTGCCAGGTCATCCGCAACATCACGGCGATGGCATTTATTTCTTGTCCGATGTCAGCCTGGCCGTGGCAGTCGAAAAAAGCCGTGACCATATTCGCCTGATCGCCAACACACCCGAAGTCATGGCCGACTGGCTGGCCGAACAAAGCGAGCGAGCCGTGTATCCGGTCGAAGGCAATGAAGCCTGGGCGATGGAATCGATTCCCGGTGCCTATCGTCGGATCGCCGACGGGATTTCGCTGAGCGCCAGCCGGTATTCGGTGGTGGTCGCGGCCATCGCCTTGCTGGTGTACATGGGTTCGGCGATCGGCATCTCGGTCCTCAATGCCTCGGCCGACAAATCCAGCCAGGCCCACATGAAAGCCATTAACGATGCCGTTACCCGGATCGACTTTGTGTCGCCGCTGTCCCAGCAACTTGCCCGTGTGCAGAAAATTTCTGCGCTGGTCGTGCGTGCCGGCGGCTGGATTGACGAATACGAAGTCAAGAATGGCAATGAAAAATTCATCCTGATGATGCCGGCATGGATCACCAAGGACTACATCGATGCGCTGGGTCCGGGCGTCATCGCCGATCAGTCGGTCGATGAAAACCTGATCCGTGTCGCACGAGGTGCCGCACTGCCAGCGACCGCGCCGACACCGAAGCCCATGAAAAACAAACCAGCCGCAATGCGGCGCTGACTCATGAAAAATCCCTTCTCCTTCAAGTCCGCCACACCGCACGCCACTCTGGAAAGGCGTCAGACACCACGCGCCCATGCGTTCGGCAAGGCGACCAACCATATCGGCCCATTTTTAGCGAAGGCATTGCAGAATTTCTCGCTGATCGCACCGTTGCTGTTTGTGGCCGCTGTCGTGCTCTGCGTGATGGCGGCAAACCAGAGTGCGGTCTTTATCACGGCGCTCACGCGCGACATCAAGAGTGCCGAAGCCAGCAAGATCGCACCGTTGCTCGACAAAAAACCGCTCACCGCAGCCGACTACCGGAGCGCCGCCAGCACCATGGCAAAAAACAATTCTGCCGTGGTCATCGCGCTGAACGCCACCAACAGCGGCTTGCTGGTCAGCATCAAGGAGCCGGCGCTGTTACCCGAATTTATGTACGCGCTGGCGACACTACAGTCGTTTCGCCAGGGCGTGGCGTGGGATGGCCGTGACATCTGTCTGGCCAAATGCACGGACGGTGCCGCGGCTATGGCCGAAATATTCGGCTACACCCAGGGCATTTCCTTTGACGCTCTCGCCAGGCAATGAAGCATTTTCTCTCCACAAACAAGGAGCAACCATGACCGCTTTCCCTGGCAACAACAAGCCCCTCATCGCCAGCGTCGTTGTTGCCATCATGGTGCTGGGCGGTGCCGCCTATTTTGGTCTTGAGATCCTGCGCTCGGCCGCCGCCAAGGAGTCACGCACTGACATCGGCAGCGTCAAGCAAGCGACCAACCGCGTCGTTGCCGTCGTCGACGGTGCCGACATCACCGAAGCCGATCTGCTGCCTTTCCTCAATGCCGGACTCGACAAGGCGGTCGCGGTTGACCGGGCAATCAACAAGGTGGTCGCGGCCAACAATGCCGACAGGTTGTACCGACAGGCAGCCAAAACGGCGATGCAGAGCGCACGCAACGAAGTACTGGCTAGCGTCTTCATCAACCAGCGCTCAATCGAGGTCCGCAATGGCGTGACCGACAAGGACATCAAGAGCTTCTACGACACACGCGTCAAGGACGAGGACTTCACCACGTTCAAGTTGAAATTCTTTGTCTCGGTCGATGCCAAGGAAGCCCAGGATGTCTTTGATGGCGTCGGTCGCGGCGAAAAAGAAGCCTTGGCCAAGCTGGCCTGGGTCAGGAAGGATGGCGAACATTTCCTCACGGCAGCCGACGTGCCGTACGGTTTGGGCGTCGCCGTCAAGAAACTCAAAGCCGGCCAGCGTTTGCAACCGGTCACGGTGCGAGAAGGTGCGCTGGTGCTGTATGTCGACGAGATCAAGGCCAATCCGAAACCCGAACTGACCAAGGTCGAGAACGAAATCAAGGATTTACTGGTAGCAGAACGGTTCAATGAAGACATGAAGGCACGCAGGGCAGCGGCAAGAATTGAATTACGTAGCTAATTAAATTTTTTCAAACCTCACCGGAGCGCAAACATGCACACGTCATTTCATCGGCATCGTCTGTCCAGACAGCGCGGTATGGGTGCCACCATCATCCTTTTTACGATTGCGCTGATCGTGCTGGTCGGAGCGGCCCTGGCCTATGGTAGCCGCGGCAATTCGAAGGCGTTTTCAAACGAAAGCGCCAAGGTCATGAGTTCCGTCCTGCTCAAGCAGAGCGCCGAATATCGCGATGCTTACAACCGGTATATTTTTGACGGCGGGAGTGCGACCACCATGAAGTTCGACGCGACCTCGCCTGACGGATTGTTCAACAGCACCAAGCAATACGGCATACAGCAAGACCCACCGGCAAAAGCATTTCTCACCCCTGCCTCACCGACTCCCTGGGACTACAGCGACAAGGTCATCGTCACCGGCATTGGCACCGGATCAGCGGACAGCATCGTGTATGCGGCTGGACTGATTCAGGAAGTGTGCGAGCAGATCAATACCCAACTGTATGGCGGCACCGCGGCAGTCACCAAGGAAGCTGCCATTGCCACCGTTGCAGCCCTGAAAGCCGGCTCGACGATTACCTCGTCCGCTGGCAAGGCGACCGGTTGCATTCAGTTGAACGACCTGACCTACGTCTTTTACAGCACCCTCGCCGAAAACTGACCTGCCATGACAAGCTCACTCGCCTCTCTCTGGAGTCCCGACCTTGGCGTCGGCAGTGTCGCGCTCGATCGTCGTAACCGTGAGGTCTTCGATCAGCTCGCCACTGCCGGTAGCCGGATCGACCGTCTCGATGCGCCAGACCTGACGCGCTGGCTGCGCGCCACCTATACGCAATTCGATATCCTGCTCACCGAAGAAGAAGCCGAACTGGCCGAAATCGCCTACCCGGAACTGGTGTTCCATCGCAAATTGCACGAGCAGGCACGCAGCATCATCCGCGCCGCCTGCCTGCAACTGGCTCGTGCGGACAGCGTCGACCTGGTCGCCGCGCTGGCACGCGAGAGCTGTGCCGCGCTGTCGTTCTGGCTGATGCGCCATGTGATCGACGTCGACAAACTGTTCTTTCCGTATATCGATGCCCGTTACCGGGGGGCCTGAAAAGAACCGCCATGACGCGTCGCCCGCCCCGATCTGCTACCGGTTTTGCTGCCGCGACAGCGCTGTTTGCGATCGCCCTGTTCATGTTGCTCGGCTTTGTGGCATCGAGCAATTCGCGCAACACCGCGCGTACGGAGTTTTTTCATGCGACCAAGGACCAGATGGTGGCGCAACGCGACCTGATCGCCAACATCCTCGTGCTGTGTCGGGCGGTCTATCCGGATGGAGATAACGGTACCGGATTCCATCCGTCCTATCCGGCCACCCCTGCCGCGCCAGCTTATGTGAGCGCGCTCATCTGTCCCAAACCGGGGCTGTCGATCTGGTCTGGCGATGCCAGTGCCATGCAGCCACGGCAGCTGCCGGGATTCACGCCGTGGAGCTATACCAACGATGCCTCCAGCATCCGTATTGCGATTACTGCCAACGAAGCCGGGTCGACGTTC
>CANFED010000044.1 GCA_947445995.1 Oxalobacteraceae bacterium
CTGTATTACTTCGTCAATCCGCTGACCATGTGGCTGACCTTCGCGACCTTCGTCGGTTATGCGATTATTTACACGATCATCCTGAAACCGGCGACCCCGCAGAACATCGTCATCGGCGGGTTGGCCGGTGCGATGCCACCGGCACTCGGCTGGGCCGCGATCGCCAACGATGTGCCGATGCAGGCCTGGATTCTGGTGCTGATCATCTTCATCTGGACCCCGCCGCATTTCTGGTCGCTAGCCTTGTATCGACGCGACGACTACGCCAAGTCCGGTTTGCCGATGCTGCCGATCACGCACGGTATGGTGTTCACGCAGTTCCATATCTGGTTGTACACAATTGCATTGGTCGCAACCACTTTCCTGCCGTATGCGGTGAACATGAGTGGTCTGATCTATCTGGTGAGCGTGATATTGCTGGACATCGTTTTCCTGTGGCACGCGTGGCAGGTCTATAAACATTACACCGACCAGATTTCTCGCAAGATGTTTGCCTATTCGATCCTGTACCTCGCGCTGCTGTTTGCCGCGCTGCTGGTTGATCACTACTATAAGATTTGAACCCCATGCGCCTGATTTCCAGTCTTCTGCTCCTGCTCTCCCTGACAGCTCTCGCCGGATGCGAACAAAAGCAGTCCAGCGTTGGGGACATGAAATTTTCACCGGTGAATAGTCAGTTCAAGAATACCGATGTGACCGGGCTGCAATATGCCAAGGATTTTGCCTTGACCGATCACAATGGCAAGGCACGCACGCTGGCTGATTTCAAGGGCAAGGCCGTACTGATTTTCTTTGGCTATACGCAGTGTCCTGACGTTTGTCCGACGACGATGGCTGAAATGGCTGCCGTGATGAAAGAGCTGGGTCCACAAGCAGACAAGCTACAGGTGCTGTTCGTGACGCTCGATCCGGAACGCGATACGCAGCAGATGCTGTCGAAATACGTACCGGCTTTTGATGCGCGGTTTCTTGGCCTGTACGGAGACAAGGCAGCGACTGCTGCCGTGGCCAAGGAGTTCAAGATTTTCTATCAAAAAGTAGACGGTAAATCAGCGGGCAGTTACACCATCGATCACACTGCCGGCAGTTACGTATTCGACCCTCAGGGCCGGGTGCGGTTGTTTGTCAAACATGGTCAGGGTGCCGGGCCGATTGCGCACGATATCAAGCTTTTGCTGGATCAATCCTAAAAAAAAGGGCGCTTCGAAAAGCGCCCTTTTTACTGGTCCGATCCGATTTACGCGAAAGCGACCAGCGAACCCTTCATCTTCTTCAATGCAACGGCCTCGATCTGTCGTATCCGCTCGGCCGACACGCCAAACTCTTTGGCCAACTCATGCAGCGTTGCACCTGAACCATCGTCATTCGCGAGCCAGCGTGCTTCGACAATGCGACGTGAACGTTCATCCAGTTTGTTCAGTGCCTGCGACAGACCATCACTTTGCAGCCGGTCATATTGCTGTGCTTCCAGCACGTTGGTTGGCTCGTTGCGATCCGAAGACAGATAAGCAATCGGTGCGAACTTGTCATCCTCGTCATCCGTCGGTGCTTCCAGCGCGATGTCCCGACCTGACAGGCGGGTCTCCATCTCGATGACTTCTTCACGCTTGACGTTGAGCGTTTGTGCCAGCGCTTCAACTTGCGCCGGTGTCATGGAATCAAGCCCTGTCTTGTGACTACGCAAATTGAAAAACAGTTTGCGCTGCGCCTTCGTTGTGGCGACTTTGACCAGACGCCAGTTCTTCAGGATGTACTCATGCATTTCTGCCTTGATCCAGTGCATCGCGTACGACACCAGTCGCACACCTTGATCCGGGTCAAATCGTTTGACGGCTTTCATCAGGCCGATATTGCCCTCCTGAATAAGGTCAGCATGGGGCAAGCCGTAACCGAGGTAACCACGCGCAATCGAGACAACCAGACGCAGGTGCGATAGCACCATGCCTTGGGCGGCACCCAGGTCATTCTGATCCCGCAGACGTCGTGCCAGCGACATTTCCTCTTCATGCGTGAGCATTGGCAAACGATTGACTGCCGAAATATAGGAATCAATATTGCCGAGGGTGCCGGTAAAACCGAGGGCCAGAGCGTTGCCTGGCGCGACCAATGCGGTTTCAGTTTCTGTTGTTTTCATTATTTCTCCTTGCTTCCTTAGTAGGAAAGGACCAGTTATCGAGACAAACCGGCCGCTAACAGCAAACATCTTAGCACTCTGGCAGGATGAGTGCTAATGGCGATAGCGGAAGTTCCGGATAGTGTCAGACTATGGAGTGACGTCAGGTCGTGCCGTTTGTAATGCACTGCTTTGAGCAGCATGCCGCATCGAAGTTGCAGGAATATTGTTGTCGAAATGTTGTCAGCGTGTATCAGGGGACGACAGATGTCGTGAAACTGACAGTACCGCACCAGCCACGCCGAGCAGGGCACCAAGTCCCAACAACAGCAATGTCGCTAGCGGACCCAACGATATCAGCATGAACTCGGACGCATAAAGACGGGCGAATTCGGCGACCGCCGCATTAATTGGCCGTAAAACCAATGCCACTGAAGCCATCGCCAGACCCGCAGCACAGAAGCCGAGCAGGGCACCGGTGTAATAAAACGGCCGATAAATAAAAGCGTCGGTGGCACCGACCAGTTGCGACACCGAAATTTCTTCGCGTTGCGTCAAGACTTGCAGTCGAATTGTATTGAAAACCACGGTCACGACGACGATGCCTAGGGTGCTGGCCAGAATCAACAGCACGACGCTGAGCAAGTGGACCAGTGCTGACAGCCGCTTGATCCAGGCCGAGTCGACCTGTACATGCTCGACGCCTGCCAGTTTCTGGAGGTTGGCAGCAACGGAATCGACAGCACCGGCATCCGCTGCATTATCAAAGCGTGGCAGCTTGATCAGGTAGCCGTCCGGTAGCGGGTTGGTGCCAAGGATGTCAAGTGCCTCTGATAAGCCGGATTGTTGCTTGAGCATATCGAGCGCTTTTTCGCGCGGCAGGAACTCGATTTTGCCGGGATGCTTGCTCTCTTCCAGAACCCGGCGAATCTCCTTGCCGAGCGCTAGTGCATCGGCACGTGTCACTGCCATGTCAACGAAGACACTAATTTCCGGTTCGACGACCAGTTGTCCGGACAAGGGACGCAGATTTTCCAGCACGGTCAGACCAGTTAGCGGCAAGGCAAAGGCAATGGCAATCACCACGGTATTGATCAGGAAGCTCGCCGGTGCACCGAGTGCGTTACGGAACGCCTGGCGCAGTGCATAGCCGTGTTGCCTTAGCCAGGTGTTCATGCGGTGGTCCTTGCTGGCCAGCTATCAACCAGTTGGCCTTGTTTCAGATAAATGACGCGGGCTGCGGTGCCAAGAATTTGTTCATCATGCGACGAGATGACACACGTCACTCCAGCCCCGTGGAAAGACTTCAGTGCATCCAGTACCTGGTTGGCGCTGTCTCGATCGAGGTTGGCGGTGGGCTCGTCAGCCAGAATGATCTGGGGCCGGTTGACAATAGCGCGGGCGATTGTCACGCGCTGCTGTTCCCCGCCAGACAGCGACAACGGTGCGACCAGCGCCTTGTCGAGCAAGCCGATCCGTTCCAGCGCAGCACTGGCACGCCGCGCCGCGTCGGCGCGGCCGGCACCGCATACCAATAGCGGCAGCATCACATTGGCCAGCACAGTGCGGTCAGGTAGCAGGCGCTGCTGCTGCAAGATCAAGCCTAGATTACGTCGCAGGTAGGGCAGGCCTGACCGATTGAGTTTTCCGATATCCTGCCCATGCACGCTGACCTTGCCGCTGCTTGGTCTTTCGATGGCGGCGATCAATTTGAGTAACGTCGATTTGCCAGCACCGGACGGACCGGCGAGAAAGACCATCTCGCCATCGGCGATGTCGAGCGTGATGTTGGACAACGCGACAGCATCGCCGGGATAGTGTTTGGAAACCTGTTGAAATTCGATCATGGGAGCGTGGAAGTAGGCCTCAGTCAGTGGCTTCGCCCAACAGGGCGGTGACGAATTCATCGGCGTTGAACGGTTGCAGGTCTTCTATTTGTTCACCGACGCCAATGAAATACACCGGTATCGGTCGGGTCCGGGCAATCGCTGCCAGTACACCGCCCTTGGCTGTGCCATCGAGTTTGGTGACAACGAGACCGGTCAATCCGAGCGCGTCGTCGAACGCCTTGACTTGCATCAGCGCGTTCTGGCCGGTGTTACCGTCGATAACCAGCAAGACTTCATGCGGTGCACTCGGCATGGCTTTGGCGATCACGCGCTTGATCTTTTTGAGCTCTTCCATCAGGTGCAATTGGGTAGGCAACCGACCGGCGGTATCGATCATCACCACATTGGTCTTTTTTGCCTGCGCCGAGTGCACCGCATCGAAAGCCACGGCCGCCGGATCACCCGATTCCTGGGCGATCACAGCCACATTGTTGCGCTCGCCCCAGATCGTCAGTTGTTCGCGTGCCGCGGCACGAAACGTATCACCGGCTGCCAGCAACACGGACTGGTTGTTGGCTTGAAGATGCTTTGCCAGCTTGCCGATCGTGGTGGTTTTGCCAGCACCATTGACGCCGGTAATCATCATCACCATTGGCTGATGTCGGCCCAGTTCAAGGGGCCTCTGCAAGGGTTCAAGCAAGCCGATCAGCAGTTTTCGCAATGCCGACTTGACTTGCGTGGCTTCGGTCAATTTTTCGTCCTTGACGCGGCGCTTCAGCTCCGACAACAGAAAATGCGTCGCGTCGACGCCCGCATCGGCCATCAGGAGGGCCGCTTCGAGTTCTTCGTACAAGTCTTCATCAATGCGCGCACCGACAAACAGGGTAGTGAGGTTCGCCGATGTTTTTGATAGGCCTGATTTCAGCCGCGCCAGCCAGGAACGCTTGACTTCGGCTGGCGGTGTCGGCGGAGCGGGTGTGTCTACCGGCGTGAACGGAGCGACGACATCCGTGACGGGCGCACTATCAGGCAAGGCTGCCGGAACGGGCGCGAACTCAGATTCGGTCTTTGGTTTTTTTTTGAAGAAGCTGAACATCGGAATGTGGTTGGAGGCTTCGCAGAACGGCTGCGCACGGAAAGCTGGGTCAGCAGGCATTCTAGCAGAGCGCAGCGCTACCAATTCTCTGTGGTTGGTGCAGCATCGATGAATTTGTACCGTTAAATTGGCTATACTCCGACCGCATTCGCGACCGTCATGCCGGAATCTGGCCGACGGGCTCATTATTTACACTCTGCTCACGATCATGTCCAAACAACCTAGCCAGAAACCCGCTCCCAAACCCCGCCCGCGCCCGGCCTTGACGCATCAGGTTCGTATTATTGGCGGTGACTGGAAGCGTACCCCGCTGCCGGTGGTGGAGGCGGCCGGTTTGCGCCCGACACCGGACCGGGTGCGCGAAACGGTGTTCAATTGGCTCACGCACCTGCTCGACGGTCAGTGGTCCGGTGTCGCCTGTCTTGACCTGTTTGCTGGTACCGGTGCACTGGGACTGGAAGCGGCCAGTCGTGGTGCGTCGCGGGTGATGCTGGTCGAAGAAAGCCAGGCCGTGGTGCGCCAGCTTGAAGCGACGCGCGACAAGTTGAACGCCAGCCAGGTCAGTATTTTGCGCGGCGATGCCCGCACTGTGGCGCAATCTCTGCAAAGACGCCTGGCCAGTCCGGCAGACCGTTATCATTTGATTTTCCTTGATCCGCCATTCCATGCCGACTTGCTGCCGGTTATGTTGCCGTTATGCGCAGACTTACTCGCTGCAGGCGGCTACATTTATGTGGAAACCGAAAAGCCAATTGACGGCGCTGCATTGCCGGAGTGGTTGCTCGGTTGGGAAGTCGTGCGCGCGGATCAGGCTGGAATGGTGTTCTTCCATTTGTTGCAACGCCAGAATTTGCACGTAATTAAGGCATAATGCGTGTTCCAAACTAGTGACACTCCGGGGAGCAAAGATGGTCACAGCAATTTATCCAGGCACGTTCGATCCACTCACACGGGGGCATGAAGACCTGGTGCGTCGGGCGTCTGGCCTGTTCGGCAAACTTATTGTTGGCGTCGCCGATAGCAAGAACAAGAGGCCGTTCTTCGATCTCGAAGAGCGTCTCACGATCGCCAATGAAGTTCTCGGACATTATCCGAACGTGGTGGTTGAAAGTTTTTCCGGCCTCCTCAAGGATTTCGTACGTCGCCATGATGCCCGCGTCATCGTGCGTGGTCTGCGTGCGGTATCGGACTTCGAATACGAGTTTCAGATGGCCGGCATGAACCGTTATTTGCTGCCGGAAGTCGAAACGCTTTTCCTGACGCCATCGGATCAGTACCAATTCATTTCCGGCACCATCGTGCGCGAAATCGCCTTGCTTGGCGGTGATGTCTCAAAGTTCGTCTTTCCCTCGGTCGAAAAATGGCTCAAGGAAAAAATCGCTGCTGGTCAGGAGTAACGCAAAGCTATGGCACTTCTGATCACCGACGAATGCATTAATTGCGACGTGTGCGAGCCGGAATGCCCTAATGACGCTATTTTTCTTGGCCCGGTAATTTATCAGATTGATCCTGGCAAATGCACTGAATGCGTCGGGCATTTCAATGAACCGCAATGTCAGCAGGTTTGTCCGGTCAGTTGCATTCCGTTCGATCCGGCCTGGCGCGAGAGCAAGGACGAACTCCTGCTCAAGTTCGATCGTCTGCAGAGCAAAAAAAGTACTGCGTAGACAGCCGCGCTACGGCGCGCCAACGACCCTGTTACGACCGCTTTCCTTGGCACGATATAGTGCTTCGTCAGCCCTGGACACGATCTGCTGCGCAGTTTTTTCGATCTCGTGAACACGATCAGCGGCACACAGCTCGGTCACCCCGATTGAAACGGTCACTGTCAGCGCCGCGCCATCCGATAACACGATAGGCTGGCCAGCGATGCTGGCGCGTATGCGTTCGGCCACTACCAACGCATGTGACAGGCCGGCATCGATCAGCAAGACCACGAATTCCTCGCCACCAAACCGTCCCAGTGCGTCACTCAGTCTCAGTTCTGCCTTGATCAGCAACGCAATCTGCTGCAGCACCTCATCGCCACCCTGATGACCCGCGCTGTCATTGATTTTCTTGAAGTGATCGATGTCGATATACATGCAGGACAACGGGCATTCCTGACGCCGGGTGCGGCCGATTTCTTCCTGCAAGCGTCGCTCCAGATAACGGCGGTTATTCACGCCGGTCAGGGAGTCGGTCAGGCCGATGCGTTTGAGGCGCTCGTTGTTGATGACGTTTTCGAGGCAGATCGCAATGATGCAGCCGAGGTGTTCGATGAAGTCGCTCGCCATGCCGGCAGCAAAGCGTCCTGCGTGCAGGCTACCAAGACTGAGGCAGCCGATCAAACGTCCTTGGCGTAGCAGCGGCACCACCGCAACGCTGGCTGGCGTCAGAACTTGCTTCGGAAAAATTATCCCATGTCGCGCTGAACTGAAATGACCCAGTACCGGGTGCGTCATTTTTGCCAGCGTCAGTCCGAGTTCGGCTTCGCGATCGATGAATAACAGATTCGGGAATTCCGCCAGGTCCAATGCCAGTTCTACCATGATGCGGCGGATATCGTATTCGGTGTCGATCAGGCACAAGGTCACGACATCGAGTTGGGAGGATTCGGAAAGCGTGTCGAAGATACTTTCGATGAGTTCGCGCAAACTGTTAGCAGCGATAAACTTCAGATCGAAGGCTTGATGGCGACGCATGATTTGCTGGTTGCGCTGGGCCTGCTCCAGCAGCAACACGAGGCGGTCACGCAATTGGTTATTTTCAGTGACCAGCTTGTTCGTCATTCGGGCAGTTTCCGATCATGCGTAAGAGTGGTAGTTCGACCAATAGTGCCTTTATGTTATCAGGCAACGGCTACCATTTTGCATGCAACCATTGATCGCTCTCTATCGTAACCGAAGGCAATGGCAGCGATGCGGCAATACGTTCGTCTTCTGCAAGGGCTGCACGGTTTGTTTGGTCCGCAGTAGCGACCCGACTGCAAAAAAAATCCCGCACAGTGGCGGGATTTATTGATGTCGATGCAGGACGGACTCTAGACATTGAACAGGAAGTTCAGTACGTCGCCGTCCTTGACGACGTATTCCTTGCCTTCGGCGCGCATCTTGCCGGCATCTTTGGCACCTGCTTCGCCCTTGAACGTGATGAAGTCTTCATAGGCAATGGTCTGCGCCCGAATGAAGCCGCGCTCGAAGTCGGTATGAATCACGCCGGCAGCCTGGGGGGCGGTGTCGCCGACGTGGATGGTCCAGGCGCGCACTTCCTTGACGCCTGCGGTGAAGTAGGTCTGCAAGCCGAGCAAGGTGTAGGCAGAGCGGATCAGGCGATCCAGGCCCGGCTCGGTCATGCCCATGTCAGCCAGGAACTCGGCCTTGTCCGCGTCTTCTAGGTCCGAGATTTCGGATTCGATGGCTGCGCAAATGGCGACCACCGGCGCGTTCTGCTTTTTCGCGTACTCGGTCAGTTGGTCCAGCAGCGGATTATTCGTGAAGCCGGTGTCCGATACATTACCAACATACATTGCCGGTTTGGCCGTGATCAGGCACAGCGGCTTGATCAGTGCCATTTCTTCGGCATCGAGTCCCATTGCCCGCACGGGCAGTGCCAAGTCAAGTTGCGGCATGATGCGTTCGAGGATAGTCACCAGCTTGGCGGCATCCTTGTCGCCGGAGCGGGCTTTCTTGCTTTCACGATGAATCGCTTTTTCGACTGCCGCCATGTCGGCCAACGCCAGTTCGGTCTGGATGACTTCGATGTCATCGAGCGGATTGATGCGGCCGGCTACGTGGATGACGTTGTCGTCTTCAAAGCAGCGCACCACATTGACGATTGCGTCGGTTTCGCGGATGTGTGCAAGGAACTGGTTGCCCAGTCCTTCGCCTTTGGATGCGCCTGCAACCAGACCGGCGATGTCAACGAATTCGACCGTCGTGGGAACGGCGCGTTGCGGCTTGACGATCTCAGACAAGGCATCCATACGCGGATCCGGTACTTCGACCATGCCGACGTTGGGTTCGATCGTGCAGAAGGGATAATTTTCAGCCGGGATGCCAGCCTTGGTCAGCGCATTGAAGAGGGTGGATTTGCCGACGTTCGGGAGGCCGACGATGCCGCATTTGAGGCTCATGATGTGTACTTTGCTGGAAAGAAAATTTAAGGCGCTATTTTACCGTAGCGGCGGGGATGGGCCGTGCAAATGCGCAGTGCTGCGTGATCAGGGCGACTGACCGGGCAGGCCCGCAAGTATCTTGATCGTCATTTTGCCGTGTGCAAGAGCATCGTGGCTGCATCGAACTTGCCCTCGCAGAGCATCGGAATAATGTCGAGGCTCTTCGCAATCGCTTCATCGAGCAGTGGTTGCTCTTCCTTGCGCGGACGGTGCAGCACGTAATCGGCCACAGGCTGCTGTGAGCCCTGCGTGCGCGGATGGCCGATGCCGATGCGCAGACGCCAGTAATCTTGCGATCCGAGTGCCGCAGTGATGTCCTTGAGGCCGTTGTGACCGCCGGACGAGCCGCCTTTTTTCAGGCGCGCTGCACCTGGCAGCAAGTCGAGTTCGTCATGCACCACCAGCACTTCATCGACGGCAATCTTGTAAAACCTGGCCAGTGCGCCGACTGACTGACCCGAGCGGTTCATGAAGGTCTGCGGTTCAAGCAACCAGATTTCCTGGCTGTTGATGCTGGCCTTGGCGGCGAACGCATTGAAACGTGCTTCACGTGCCAGCTTGCAGCGAGCGATACCGTTGGCAAGGTTATCGATCAGCCAGAAGCCGGCGTTGTGACGGGTTTGTTCGTATTCCGGTCCGGGGTTGCCGAGACCGACAATGAGTCGTATGGCCATGAGGGAATTGACTATTCAAAAATCGATTATCGCGGATTTCGCATAAAAAAAGCCCGTCACGATGGACGGGCTTTTCCGTGGATCGGCAAACAAGCCGATCCGGACGAAAAATTACTTCTTTTCGACAGGGGCGTTGGCAGCTTGCGCGGCCAGAGCAGCGGCAGCATCTGCTGCTTCTTCAACGCGACCGGCAGGAACTGATGCAGCTGCAATCGTTGGATTGTCGTCGCCACCATGAATTACAGGGGTAACGCCCTTTGGCATTTGCAGGTCTGCCAAGTGAATGGCACTACCGATTTCTAGCATGCCCAGGTCGACAGTCAGGAATTCTGGCAGGTCGGCTGGCAGGCAAGTGACTTCCAGTTCACTGACAACATGGCTGATGATACCGGCCGACAATTTGATTGCCGGGGATGTTTCGCCATTGATGAAATGCAACGGGATGTTGACGTGGATTTTTTGCGAAGCATCGACGCGCTGGAAGTCAGCGTGCAGGACGAGTTGCTTGTACGCGTGGACTTGAAAATCGCGCAGCAGGACTTTTTCGACTTTGCCGTCGATTTCGAGGTCGAGGATCGACGAGTGGAACGTTTCTTTTTTCAATGCGTGGTAAAGCGCGTTGTGGTCGAGGCTGATGTTGACGGGAATGCCGCTACCACCGTAGACGATACCTGGGGTCTGGCCTGCAATGCGCTGGCGGCGGCTCGCTCCGGTCCCCAGTGCGGTGCGTGCAAATGCGATAACTTTCATGTGTTGCTCCAAATGTTGCAAGGCAGTGCCTTGCGATAAAAATCCCCCGCGACCAGGGGATTCGAAAACGGATGCGGCTGGCGCATCCGGTGTTTGGTGACTCCACGTGCGGCTGCGGACTTCACCGACCTTCGCATTGCTGCAAAGGGTTCAGCGTTCTGAAAAATTATTCTGCAAACAGTGACATGACCGAGTCACCGGTACTGATGCGGCGGAAAGTCTCTGCCAACAAGGCTGCGCAGCTCAACTGACGGATCTTGCTGCAGGCACGGGCAGCTTCTGACAGCGGGATGGTATCGACGACCACCAGTTCGTCCAGCGTCGAGGCATTGATGCGCTCGATGGCAGGACCAGACAGAACCGGATGGGTACAGTAGGCGACGACTTTTTTCGCGCCACGGTCTTTCAGTACTTCCGCTGCTTTGACCAGCGTACCGGCCGTGTCGACCATATCATCCATGATCACGCAGTTGCGACCTTCGACTTCACCGATGATGTTCATCACTTCAGAGACATTGGCCTTCGGACGACGCTTGTCGATGATTGCCAGGTCGCAATTGAGGCGCTTGGCCAAGGCACGGGCGCGGACTACGCCGCCGACGTCAGGCGAAACAACCAGCAGATCATCGTAGTTCTTGGCGACCAGGTCGCTGAGCAGGATCGGCGATGCGTAAATATTGTCAACCGGGATGTCGAAGAAGCCTTGAATCTGGTCGGCATGCAAATCCATGATCAGCACGCGTTCGACGCCGACTTCCTGCAACATGTTGGCCACGACTTTGGCTGAGATCGCGACACGGGCCGAGCGCGGACGCCGGTCCTGGCGGGCGTAGCCAAAGTACGGGATGGCGGCAGTGATGCGGCCGGCCGATGCTCTCTTGAGCGCGTCGACCATCAACATCAGCTCCATCAAGCTGTCGTTGGTCGGGGCGCAGGTTGATTGCAGGACGAAAACATCCTTGCCACGCACATTCTCATTGATCTCGACGACGATTTCACCATCGGAAAACTTGGAGACAACCGCCTTGCCCAGTTCGATGCCGAGGTCTTTCACGACACCAAGCGCCAGATCCGGATTTGCGTTGCCGGTAAAAACCATCAGGTTATCGAGTGCCATGGTGAAGTGTCCTGAAAAGCGGTCGTTGAAATTAAAAATGCCGCCCGGGCCCGACGTTTCAGTCATGCGTTGGCGGCTTGCATTTATGCTTGGTAATTCTTACTCTATTAAAACAATGGCAGGGGAAGAAGGATTCGAACCTTCGAATGCTGGAATCAAAATCCAGTGCCTTAACCGGCTTGGCGATTCCCCTACGCAACTTTGATAATGCCGCTGCATTGTCGCGGCGAACCGCGTTTGATGCAACGTCAAAAAAATTTTTCGTGCTTTTTACTGCAAGTGCAGCAATGGATGCTGGCTCAGTGCTTTTGCTACCCACGCATTCCAGCGTTTTGGTACTTTTTCAAGTACAGCTACTGCGTCTGCTTGCGTATTAAAAGTTCGAAATACACAAGCGCCTGAACCGGTCATTCTTGCAGCATCTGGTCCTCCGAGCCACTGTATGGCCTCGGCAACCTGCGGGAATAACTTCATTGCCACCGCTTGCAGATCATTCCTGCCGAAGCCAACGAGAGCCCCGGAAAAGTCCAGTATTCTGACGGGTTTAGAATTCCTTGTCAATTCAGAAGATGCAAATATTACGGGGGTCGGTATCGAGATGCCCGGTTCGATAATCAGGAACCAGGATTCCGGGGTATGGAGCCGGACGAGTTGCTCGCCGACACCTTCGGCAAAGGCGTTAGTGCCGAACAGAAAAAACGGTACATCGGCACCCAATTGCAGGCCTAGTTGCCGCATTTCTGTCCGGGTCATGCCGGTCTGCCACAAATGGTTCAGTGCCATCATCGTCGTGGCCGCATCGGACGAGCCGCCACCCAGCCCGCCTCCCATCGGCAATATTTTTTCGATCGCGATATCTGCACCGTACCGGCAGCCGGTGGCTTGCTGCAGCAGACGTGCTGCTCGCACGACCAGGTCACTATCGTGCGCAACCCCGGCGACCTCTGTCGTGCGTCTGATTACGCCATCATCGCGCACATCAAAGTGCAGCAGATCGCTGCGATCGATCAGTTGAAAAGCACTTTGCAGCAGGTGATAACCGTCGGCGCGGCGACCAGTCACATGCAGGAACAGGTTGAGTTTGGCGGGAGCAGGGCAATCCCGCAGCGTACGTAATGTGAGTGACATCAAGCCGGCTGCCAGTTGTCAATGACGATCCGGATCACCACATTACCGGCGGCGGCCGTGCTGCGAGCGAGATCAATGCGCTTCGGATGGGTAGTACCCGCCGGGCCATCCGTCTCCCAATTACCATATTGCAGCGTCCAGCCGTCCTGGGTCAGGATAGGGGTATTGCTGGCTGGCGATGCGGTTATCTGTTGTCCGTTCATGTCAGTCGCACGGCCCTGAAGCCAGTCGCGCAAACCGGCTATGGGGAGCGGCCAGCCAAGTGCCCCCGCCGCCAGCGCATCCGGATCTGCGGCACTGCGCACGGGCTGCCCGGCTTGCGTCAGGATTGCTTCGCCCGGCGTGATAGCGATGGTGGCGATGGTCTGGCCTAGCGGCGACATCAGCGTCACCAGCGTCCGGTTTGCGCTTTGTGACCAGCTGAAGCTGCCATGAACGGCTTCCTCGCTGCCATTGCTTTGATAGCGCACAGAGAGGCGGCCACCAAGGTCGATGGTTGCAACGGGTTCTCCGGTTTGCGCGGATGTCGCCGGTAGTGGCGTCATGTTCGCGCAACCGGCTAGCAGGGCACACAGCAACACGCCAGATCGCATGAGACGGTGGATCAAAGCTCCACCTGGAGGCGCGTGAGTGTATTTTTCAACGAGTCATTCTTCGGATCTTTGGTCCGTGCATCACGCCAGAATCGCTGTGCATCGGCCTTTTCGCCGCGAACCCACAGCACTTCACCGAGATGGACCGCAATTTCGGTATCCGAGCGCAACGCATAGGCACGTCGCAGCAAGGTTTCGGCTTCCGCCAGCTTGCCTAGCCGGTACTGAACCCAGCCCATGCTGTCGAGGATGAACGGGTCGTTCGGTGCAATCGTCAGTGCCTGCTCGATCAGCTTGAATGCCTCCGGCAGTCGCAGGTTGCGTTCTGCCAGCGAGTAGCCCAATGCGTTATAGGCGTGCTGGTTGGTTGGTGCCAGCCTGATCACTTTGCGAAGGGCGACTTCCATTTTGTCGACCCGGTCCAGTTTTTCGGCAGCCATCGCGTAGTCGTAGAGAATGTCGATGCTCTCGGGGAAGCGCAGTGCGCCGGTTTCAAGAACTTGATAGGCATCCTGCTGCAAGTCCGCATCACGCAGGATCTGCGCATCGGTCTGGATTACCTGTACCTGTTCACGCTCGCTGGTACCGGGAAACTCGGCAAGCAACTGGCGTGCGCTAGTCAATTCGCCGCGTTCCCCCATCAGCTGGGCGCGCTTGATTTGCGCACTGAAGTAGGCTTCGCCGGGCTCGATGCGGGCCAGATAAGCCAGCGCCGAATCGATGTCCTTGCGCTCTTCGGCGATCTGCGAAAGTACCAGCAACGCCTGTGCCGGGTCGCGATTTTCGACCGGGTGTTCGGCCAGTACTTTCAGATAGGTCGTCAGGTATTGCTCGGTGCTTTTCAAGTTGTTGGTTTGTGTGCCCAGGATGCCGAGTGCAAACAGCGTGGTCAGGTCTTCTGGCTGGTCCTTGAGCAGGATTTCGAATTCCTTGCTGGCCTGGTCATAGAGATTCTGTTCGATCAGCATGCGGCCGTAGGCAATGCGTATCTCGCGACTGTCCGGATGGGCAGACAAGTAGGACTGCAACGATTGCGCCGACTCCTTTTTGTCGGGAATGACTTGCGCCAGCGTCAGTGCAGCGATTTCCGAGTCAGGCTTGGTTTTCAGTGCGAGCGTGGCCTCAGTTCTGGCCCTGATCGGAGCATTGTTGCTGAATGCGGCCTGGGCCAGGGCGATATGTGACTCCGCCAGATCGAGATAGGGCGCGACCAGCTTTTCCATGACCTCGAATGCTTCGTTCTTGTCTTTGGCGCGCAATAGCAGACGCTGGACCTGCAGGATAAGAAGGGGGCGGGTTTGCGGTCGTGCATCGCGCAAGCGCAGTTCGAACACTTCCTGAAATTCGCTCAGGTCATTGCCGAGCAGGATCATGCCAACGTAATACTGGGTGGCTTCGTCAGATTGAGGTGCCAGCGTGCGCCAGAAGCGGACCGCGACCATTGCTTCTTCCGGCTTCTTGGCCGCGATCGCCATTTCCGCCGCACGTCGGGCGGCGCGGGGGTCTCGGGTTTGCTGCGCCACCGAAATCATGCTGATATAAGCCGGTTGCCAGTCGCCGCGCTGGAAGGCAATTTCGGCAACAAGCAGCTGGTACATCAGTTCTTCGGTCAGTTCGACCGATGGCAGTCCCTCGCTGGCATATTTTTCAGCATCGCCGGGAACCTCGTCGGGAACAATCGCGGCCTGGGTTGCTGCCGGTGTATCGACTGTCGCGGCGACAGCCGGACGCATCGCGCCCGGCAGGGCGGCGCAGGCCGATAACAAGAGCGACAAGGTTACAACGACGAAGGTGGTTTTCAAGGGATAATCCTGTCTGTCCTAGCAAAATTTCATTCTACGCGTAACCAGTCCAATCCGCGTGGCGTCGCGGGTATGCCGGCGACAGTCTGCCCCGCACCAGTTTTTTTCTGCCATCTGGAGTCTCTCCCGTCATGCCCGAATTGCCCGAAGTAGAAGTAACCCGCATGGGTATTGCCCCCCATCTGGATGGACGTGGCGTTGTTGATGTCGTCATGCGTCGCAGCGGATTACGCTGGCCGTTTCCACCCGATCTTGCAACGATGCTGGTCGGGCGCACCGTGCGATCGACCGGGCGGCGCGGCAAATATCTGCTAATTGGCTTCGATCACGGTACGTTGCTGATCCACCTCGGCATGTCCGGTCATTTGCGCATCCTGCCTGTGTCGACTCCACCGGAAAAGCATGATCATTTTGATCTGGTTGTTGGTGATCAACTGATGCGTCTGACCGATCCACGTCGTTTTGGTGCCGTGTTGTGGCATGCGCAGCAGGACGGACCGCTAGAACAACATGTCCTGTTGCGCGGGCTGGGCATCGAACCCCTGGGCGCGACGCAGTTGGCGCAAACCCTGTTCCATCAGACACGCGGCCGCAGCGCTGCGATCAAGCAGGTCTTGCTGGCCGGTGATGTGGTGGTGGGCGTCGGCAATATTTATGCTTCGGAGAGCTTGTTTCGGGCCCGGATTCATCCAAAAACATCCGCTGGTCGGATCGCGCTGGTACGTTATGCGCGCCTGGCCAGCGAGATTCAGGACACGTTGTCGGCAGCAATTGCACAAGGAGGCAGTACTTTGCGTGATTTTGTGGGCGCAAATGGACAGTCGGGCTATTTTCAACAAAGCTATTTCGTCTATGATCGAGTTGGTGAGCCATGTCGCGTATGCGGAACGGCGGTGCGCCAGATCAAACAGGGGCAGCGTTCAACCTTTTATTGCGTGTATTGCCAAAAATAACAGGCGGGCAGCCAGCGACGAATTTTTGCAGTTCCAGTCTGTTAGCAATAAAGCACCGTGAGGAAACAGCGTGAGTGATCTCTTTCGAAAATTCGAACAGTACGGTGGCTGGCGGGGCGAAGTTCTGACTGCCTTAGCCGCCTATCGCAATCATGTCGAGGCGGTGCACTTGATGGACCCGGATAGTCAACAGCGCATCGAACAAATGGCTGTTCGGCTGTCGACAGACAAATTGACTGTCGCGTTCGTTGCCGAATTCTCGCGCGGAAAATCCGAGCTGATCAATGCGATTTTCTTCGCTGGCTATGGTCAGCGCATCCTGCCTTCGTCGGCTGGCAGAACCACGATGTGCCCGACCGAATTGCTTTACGATGAAGCCTTTCCGCCCTCGATTCGGCTGCTGCCGATCGAAACACGAGCCCACGGAAAATCGACTTCCGATCTGAAGTCGGAGCAACAGGCCTGGACCGTGTTACCTCTGAACCTGTCTTCCGGCGACGGCATGCAGGACGCGTTCCGGCAAGTCAGCCTGACCAAGCGCGTGACAGTGGAGCAAGCGCACAGTTATGGCCTGTACGACGAAAGCGATCCGGACCGTGCGTTAGCGGTCGATGCCGATGGTCTGGTCGAAGTGTCTCGCTGGCGACATGCAATCGTCAACTTTCCACACCCGCTATTGCAGCAAGGTCTGGTCATCATCGATACACCGGGGCTCAATGCCATTGGTACCGAGCCCGAGCTGACCTTGAACCTGATTCCCAATGCCC
>CANFED010000045.1 GCA_947445995.1 Oxalobacteraceae bacterium
AATTGCTGATGTCGATCACAGTCGACAATTTTGGCTTGCTGGGCTCGGCCTTGCGCCCCGTGTCGCCGGTGCGATTAACCGGTGTGGTGGTGATGCTGGGCGGCGTGCTGCTGACCTTGTTTGGTGACCGGATCGGCAAGTAGCCGTATTGGCTTGCAATAGAAAATGGTTCAGATCGCAATCAGCGCCGTCTTGAGTACAGATTAATTGCGACTCAGCGGCGGCTCGTACTCACATTATTTGCGAATCAGCTCACGCACTTTGCGGCCAGCTTGCAATCAACTACCGCCAGCCCACTTTAATTGCGACTGAACGAAATACTGGAAGTAGTGGTTCGAAGATCCCGCATGAACTGTTGCGACAGCAATAAAACGGTCGATTTTTGCACTTTGATTTGCGTAACGGCACAGTGACGACTACGCCCAGTTCCAGTCATACCTGCGTGGATTGGTGCGTGTAATACGCGCTGCAGCTGATATTTCCGGCAGTATCGAAAAATCGATCTACTGGTTTAAAAATCATCCGCTACCGACGTTCGACTACAAGACCCGCAGGATCTCGTTTCAGAAAAACGCACGGAAGCGCCTATCAAGTACTCTCAGTAGCTGCAGGCCGGATAAACCGGATGATATTTTCTCCGGTCGATGTTGTTGCCTACCGGGTCCATCAACCGAAATGGTCATTTCAACCGACATCGGGAACCGGTAAGATTTTTACTGCGACTGACGGAAAATTCATTTTAACGAAGGTATTGAACCCCCATCCTGGGTCATTGGAGATCAGGTTCTCGCTGCTAGCGCAACGGGAATCCTGTTCAATTCTGCGATCACCGGCGACGCGAATCTAGTCATCTACACTGACGCGTTGAATGGCGCAAATGCCATCAACGCTTACGATCCGAACAACGAACTTCCAAAGAACACGTTGTCTTGGGTCTAGATTCATTGAGATCGATTTATGTAGTTTATTTAAAAATACCACGTTACGTATAGCCCGCTGCAGTCGCCTCCGAGTAGTCGATCAGGATGGAAAAATGGCCGTGCTCTGCCACGATCACAGGTTTGTTAGCATGTGGATAAATAAATTTTTGCACTTCGTCGCCCCTATGAATGCCTGGGTCCACAAAACGTTTAGGCCCTAACGGATTGTTCATCGCATACATGTCCAATGTGACAGCCTTAAAATCGAGCCGGGCATATCCTGAAGAATTTTGATCTGGCTGTACCCATGGGCGGGTATAGATAATTCCCTCCCTTGCACCAAGCTGATTCATCAGTTCAACGATGTGCGCTGTTGTACCTTCTTCGTTAGAGTTCTCATCAAATAGTGCATTGACCGTAGTTGGGTTAAAGCCTGCTTTGAGCAGCATGGCATGTGCAATTTTCTTGAGTGCCGTTTCACCGGGCTGGCCCGGATCATTGTCATCTTCACCAACCGCCTTTAATCGGCTGACATTGCCTAAAAACATGGGGTCTACTAGGTTCAACTCTTTGCCACCCATCCGGGGTTGCAAATCAGTCATGAAGCCACGAATGCCTTTTCCAGAGGTACCGTCAACGAAAAAAGGGTTGATCATCTGCATCATCATCTGCTCCACGATAGTGGCTTCTTCGCTAAAATCTGTTCCCAGCTCGCGAATGCGTTCCGCGATTTTTTGGGCCGCTTGCTCAGTGTAATCAAGGCCATTGGGTGATTGGACGGCTTGCTCAATTAGTACGGAAACAAATGCCGCCCGCCACCAGCTTCCACCATCGTCAGTAAACAGTTGCCGTTGTATATTTATCCCTTTTTCTGGTCCTAAAAGTAAATGATCCGCTTTTTCCATGTCAATTTGATCATTGGTATATCGGGTCCGCAGAGGCAGGTCAATCGGGTCATCTTGAATCAGGGCACCATCGAATTCGGTCGAACTGCCTGTTTTAACAATTTCACCCGGCGAGATATTTTTCGATTGTTCTGTTTGACTATGACCTTGCATCGCGGCGGGATGAAAGAAAATATCTTCAGCAGCATCTGCTGACTGTTCGAGTAGATTATGTCCCGGCATTTCGATGGGAGCAAAAGAACGGCCGTCAGCGCTATGGGGCAACACCGGATCTGCCAAGTCCGTTATTGGCGTGTTGATTTCCACATTCTTGCCGTTATCCTTTACCGGCAACGCAGTCACGTTGCTTGAGCGGTCGGAGGTTTGACTGGCCTCTTTAAGTCGCGGCGAGCCCATATCTCTTGCAGTACTGATTGTTTGTCCTAGCCAGCCCGGTGCCGATGCACGGCGCAATGGCTTAGTCACGTTGAGCGGTGTGATTTGTGCATCGGCCGCCATTTTGTCCAGTAAAGCGGTTCGCAACGATGCAAGCTGTCCCATCGAATGGACATAACCAGGCCCACGTCGCATCCTCTGCGCGACAATTTCCTCTTCAAGCACGACATCCAGAGTGTCTTCCGTCACCAGTCTGTTCTCAATGAGATGGCATATGTTGTGATAGCTGATCAATGTTGCATTGCGTCCCGAACCTGCCCGACTCAGGATGAGCTGTACTGGAGGTGAGCCAGTCTGGTCGACATGCCCACATGATGTAACGGCGTCCTGATGCGCATTCAGCAATGAATTTGCCCGACGTATTTCTGCTGGTCGCAGCAACTTGTCAGAAAATTTTAATCCCGCCTGGGTAAGTGGAACGGTGATCTCGATTCCTGTAGCGTGATCGATCACGGACAACTCGTACCTTAAAAAATCTTTCTCGTTATTAACACAGCCTTTACCAGCGACCTGATTGAAACCGCGATATTCGTAGCGACGATTACCGAACGTCAGTTCATTATGGCTGGCATCTAACTTCGCAATCTCCATTTTCAGCAAGTCAATAATTGACTTTGCAGACGAATGATCCGGGTCATAGTGTGTTTTGCGCGAAACGATCTCAAATATCCCCTGCTTGGATGACAGCGCTTGTGCCAGAAAGTCTTTGAAACTGGCTACCGGCGGCGATTGCCCGGCAGCATAGATCACTTGGCCAGGCTCCACACCGTGAGATTTCTGCCGTGTACAGTGTGCATGGATTGGTTTTTTCGCGGCACCGGGTATGCTCATGTCAACCAGCAATACATGGTCGTTGTCGAGGCAGCCAACACCCGTTTCGTTTGGCACCAATTCGGTCTTGCTGAACATGCGTGGCTGCAGTTGTGTTCGGCGCCATGCTTGTCCTCTTTCGAGAAGCGACTTCCACATGGTGACGACTTTGGCTTCAATCGCCAAACTGTTGCCCTGCGGATGCAGCGCGGATTTGGATAAGACAGGCACATTACTTCGTGAAGGTCTGTCGAAACGATGCGGTAATTTAGATAGTCCAAACATACATAAACCTGACGAAATAGTTGTCCATAGTGACTCGTAACGTTATTTGAGTTGTCTCCAGCGACGACCGCTTGCCTATTCTTTTGATCAGGTCTTTCCCTCAGTGACCTGAAATGAAGCAGTCCTCGATCCCGGCAGGCGGTGTGTGTATGCGCTGTATGCCGGGAATCTGGTTGCAGCGATCTGCGCTGCGGCCGCGCGACTTTATTATTGGCTAAAGAAGCGCTCCTTTTGGAAACACTCTTTTAGCTGCTGTCATGACAAAATTTGCATCGATATTTCTAAGCAAGACCAATTCAACGCGTGCTTTAGCAAAGAACATATCTCTCTTCAAATCACTGATTGCGGCCTCGACGGCCATGCGGGCCGGACTATTCTCATCAGGACCCGCTTCCTCCCGGGACCCGCTGCAGTTGAATGCATTGTCATCTTCAAAAGACGCATTGATATCACCGGCCATTTTTGCAAGCTCCGTAAATATCTCTTCCTCTGGAATCTCTTGCGGCAATGACAGATCGATCGCAGTAGGAATGTCAGCAATTCGTTGAATGACGCCAGGAGGGCAAGGCCATTCTTCGCCAAGTTCAACAAGTTTCCTGAACATGGAATTGCGTAAATTTTGTTTCATTTCCTGATTGGTGCACTGTTCAATGTATCCCCAAACCTTAGCCAAAACAGGAGCAAAATTTCTATTGAATTCACCAGCTCCATTTCGTTGCATGATTCGATTGAACGCTGCCATCGCTAATTCTGACGGCGGCTGCGTGGCAATGTATCGACGAATCTCAGCGTCAGTTTCCTCTGCCGTTTTCTTTGAACCAGCAGGTGTTCTGTTGTCCATCACTTCCAACTGTTTATTGCCAGCTATCCTAACCGGCCTATTGTGAACATCTTCACCGTAACGAATTCCCAATTCACCATCTTTATCAATGAATTCCTGTCGCACTTGAATTGGTTCCGGCAAACTTTCTTTATTTGACCATTCTTCAATACGTGCTCTTGGAAAATCGACACCGTACAGTCGAACTACTTGATCATTCGCATTTAAAATATTGACAAGTCTTAATGAGATATCTGGTACCTGTTCGCGCCGATTTTCGAGTGCGATCTCCAACGCAAACTCGAGGCATGCCTTGGCAGTTAAATTTCTGCTACCGATTTCCGTAGTCACCACTTCAAGATAATAGGAATCATAATGCTCCGCCTCATTGATTTTCTCGTCGGCGGCCTCGAGAAGGCGTTGGATTTTTTCCTCAGAGTCTAGTCGTGAAAATGGACTTATCGGTCTGTCGGGAGTGGTTTCTGTTTGGGAGGAGGCATTCGAAGTTAGGGAGGAGCGATTCGAGCGTACGCTTCCTTCTTTGTCGTCTGCCTGTGCCACTGCCACATGTTCTGCATCTGTGTTGCCTGCCAGCGCCGCTGCCTCACCCCGTGCGACCGCCGCTGTCAGCACCGCTACCTCACCGTCGGCATCAATTCTATGTCTCGCTGAGATAGCATCTTGGACCGCATGACCACGCCGTGCGGTAGCATCACGATGCGGAAGACGACCGATTCCCGCGATGGCTCCTTGCGGATCTATGGGTGCTATCGGCGCTGAGGGTGCTGTCGGTGCTGTCGGTGCTGGGGGCGGATCATTACGATTGGCTTGGTCGCGTCTTAATAATTTTCCAAATAGTCTTTGCATGATGAAATTGAAAAAATAAATAAAGTAAAGAAAATGCTGATGGGATCGATTTTCGATAAAAATAAAATACCCGTATTGATGACTTCATTTCCAAAGAAAATTCATGATTCGATCAAATCAACCGGGTTTTAGTTGTTACATGCGAGGACCTGAACAACTTGATCCCAAGGGTTTAATACGGGGTGGCGATAAATTGCAGTCATGACTAGATTTTCAGAATTTTTCAAAATAAATCTATCGACCTGAGACCAACATCGACAGGGTTTGACTTAGTTGTCTGTAAAAAAGAGTTGTGGCTGTAACTTCATGCGAAATACATAGCAACTTTACGAGGCAGACCTGTCGTATGTGTTCGGGAGCCCTCATCGGTTCCAAATTATTTTGCAGGACAACGATGGAAGAAATCGGCCAGCGGGTAAGCATCTTCTCCACGGACGGCATTGATAGCAGCCAACGTGAGTACAACCAATGGTTACTTGGCACTTGTTCTGAGGGCTAGGTTGAAGTCGAATCGATGCTGTCTGAGGATGTGATTGATTAGCTGACCGCCAAGCTGCGCACACCGTTGCATGAAGAACAGTATCTGATACACGCCTTGGAGGTGGGCTGTCAAACTGGCGTGACACCAGTGTCGGCGGAGGTTGTCGACGCCTTGCTGGCGCATCAAAGATCTGGCAGAACGATTTGGCACTAAGTCTGCAGAAATCAAGGCTTTGTTCACTCAGGCACTTGATCCGATACGTACTGCAGAATTACGCGAGAATATGTTGGTGGCGGGTCTGCCGATATGATGGATCCCATAGGTCATCAAACAAACTTCCGTTTTATTGCCTGGGACAACCTTGAGGATGCGAACTGCCTGACCACAACATCTAGTGTTTTGTTCAGTCGCAATTAATGCGAGCTGGCGCCGATTAATTGCAAGCTGTGACAAGTAACATCAACCGCAAACCAGCGCGGTCAAAGCCTTAGTCAGCAACGCCGACCGGCGCACCTTCCTCGTCAAAACCTTGCGCGACCGAGATCGACACGATCCCTATCATGCCCAGCGCATCACGCATGTCAGCCAGTTCGCTGTCGAGATCAGCCGTCTGCAACAGCGGCTTTTCCGATGAGGCCACCAAAGCCGCGTCGCTGCTGGCGTACAGATTCACGCGCAATACTTTCTCATCACCGACTTCGGCCGGACCCACCACGGCACGGGTCGCTGCAACATCCACGCCCTGCTCGCTCAAGGCATGATTCAGATCCGACATCATCTGCAACATGAAGTACTCGGCAATACCGCGCTCTTTGCCGCCATGGAACAGGTCCTGATACAGGAAATGCACTTCAACTTCCCGATCGGCTGGCCCGAAACAGCGCCGCACCAGCGGTGTCACTTGCTCGGTCCATTGCTGGAAACGACTCTCGCGCGCCGCATACCACGCGTCGGCAGCAGTTTCGTCGGCAGGTGCCTGGTAGAACTTGTCGTCGACCGATTTCATCGAAAAGCCGAGCAGAAAACGCAACTCGACGGCCAGGTCATCAGCCGCAAACGGTTCGTCGATCGGCTCGGCAAAGCTGCGCGAAATCGCCGTCGCAGTGGCTGCGCGCATGTCATGCATTGATGCATGCGCGTCGCGTACCATCTCATGCAGATGGCTAAACGTGATGCTGTCGATCTCGTCGAGTTGATAGGCGTGATTGACCAGTACGACGGTGGCGTCCGGACTTTCCAGTCCGGCTTCCTGCACACTGCGGGTCAGCAATTCATAAGCTTCCTGATCCTGAAAACACTGCGCACCTTTCAAGCCGCCGGTGGTATGCAGAAACAGCGGGATCACGAATGCATTGACCTCGGTGGCAACGCCACCCGCGCGTGGGATCACGACGACTTCGGCAACTTCCTCCATCGCCTCCTTAAGCAGCACATGCGCGCGGACGGCATCGTGGCGAGTCCACTCCAGCGCTTCGTAGAGGATGTCGTCTTTCTTCTGGTGCAGACATTTTTTGATGATCTTGTAAAAGTCTTCCCGGTTCTGAACCGTCGTGGCATTCTTCGCCGGATTGCCCGCCAGATAGGCCGACAACGCACACAATTGCCGCGTCATCGCTTCGTCTTTTTGCTCCGGCGATTCGGCCGATTTGCGGGGAGCGGGCTTTTTATTTTTTGGCATGGTGTTCTTCAGGGTAAGGTCAACAAATTAATGAAATCAGAATTGCCCGCGCGACGCGCGCACTGTGCGCGCTGCCTGCGACCGCAGACAACTTGCATCTGCGCATGGATCACGCCGGTGACCGTGTCGACCGAGGTCGTCATCTTGCAGCATCCGCTGGAAACCGACAACGCCAAGGGTAGCGCACGACTGCTGCATCTGAGCCTGCCCGGTAGCCAGTTAATACAGGGTGAAACATTCACCGAGGCACACTGGCAAGCGCTGCTGGTCGACCGCCACACGGTACTGCTGTATCCGGATCAACCCGGCAGGCCGGCATCGCCGTCGCTGGCCGGCACGGACTTGGGGCAGTTGCGCGTGATTGTACTGGATGGCACCTGGCGCAAGAGCCGAAAAATGCTGCATCTCGATCCGCGCCTGCAGCAATTGCCGCGCCTGACCTTGCAGGATGCGCCGGCCTCGCACTATTCCATTCGCAAAGCCCAGCGCGCCGACCAGCTGTCGACGCTGGAAGCGACTTGCCATGCGCTGCTGCAACTGGGGGAACCGGAAAGCGGGCTGCAACGCTTGTTGCAGGCGTTCGATGGCTTCGTGGCACAACAAGCCCGCTACAAAATTGACCGCCACAATTAAGCACAACGGTATTGCCAAGAGTAAAATCCGCACTCCAAAATAGTGTGCCCACCTCGATGCCGATTACCGTTCCCAGCCGCCGTTCCGCCGTTCTCACCGAAGTGACCAATTTGTGGCAGCTGGCCTGGCCTGTCGTGATCGGTCAACTGGCCACCGTGGGGATGTCGGTCGCCGATGTGGCGATGACCGGTCATCTGAGTGCCGATGACCTCGCCGCCGTGTCGTTGGGGTCATCGATCTGGACCATCGTGATCGTCACCGTGATGGGCATCATGATGGCCATCAATGCCGTGGTCGCCCATGAAGTCGGTGCCGGCACGCAGTCGCGCATCCCGCATGCGGTACGACAATCATTATGGAAAGCCGTTGGCATCGGCCTGGTTGCGATCGTGCTGACCAACTGCGCGACGCTCATCTTCGACCACCTCGGTCTGGAACCGCTGGTGCGCGACAAGGCAAAGATGTTTGTCCACATCGTCAGCATCGGCGCGCTGCCGTTTGCCGCGTTCCGGGTCTTGTACGGCTACAGCGCCAGCCTGAACCAGACCAAACCGGCGATGGTGGTGGCGCTGCTCGGACTGCTGTTCAATGTCTTCGTCAATTGGCTGCTCATTTATGGCAACTGGGGTTTTCCGCAACTCGGTGCCGTTGGTTGCGCATGGGCCACCTCTCTGGGACTGTGGCTGATGCTGGCCGCCATGATCTGGTGGATACGGCACGCACCAGCGTACCGCGACAGCACGCCGTTCACGCATTGGGAGCGACCTGACTGGCCTGAAATCCTGCGCCTCCTAAAAATGGGTTTGCCGATTGGCGTGACCTACTTTGCCGAGGTCAGCGCCTTCTGCATGATCGGCTTGCTGGTCGCTCGCTTCGGTGCGGTCACCGTGTCGGCGCACCAGATTGCGCTGAATTTTTCATCACTGGTGTTCATGGTGCCGCTCGGACTTGGCATTGCGCTGCTCACGCGTGTCGGCCAGGCCTCTGGTGAAGGCGATCCGCAACGCGCCCGTTTTGTAGCGTGGGTCGGGGTCGGGCTGTCGCTCACCTTTGCAGTCGTCTCTGCTGCGTTCATCACGCTGTTTCGCTACCAGATCGCAGCGGCTTACACTTCCGATCCGGCAGTTCAGCAACTGACCGAGCATCTGCTCCTGCTGGCCGCCTTGTTCCAGCTCTCCGATGCGACCCAGGTCGCGGCCTCGTGTGCGATCCGCGGTTACAAGGTCACCCGGCCACCGATGCTGATTCACCTGATGGCGTTCTGGGGCTTTTCGATTCCGCTCGGTTGCGTACTGGGGCTGGCACCCGCCTGGCTGCCCTGGTCACCGGCGCTACCGATGGCGGCGACCGGTTTCTGGATCGGACTGACAGTGGGTCTGACGATCGCAGCGGTCTTACTGGTTTGGTATCTGCACCATTTGTCGAGCCGCCGGATCGCGCGCTGGCGTTCCGCAGCACTAAGCACATGACGCACTTCCAGTAAGTTTTATCGAAAGACAACGCGTATCGGGTACGATGCAGCGAACCTTCCAGCTACTTACATCAGGAGCGCTCGTGACGCATCCAGAACTACACCAAAAATTCTTCCTGCTTCTGTTAGTTGTCGTAACCATCGCCTTTGGCTGGATCTTGCTGCCTTTCATCGGTGCCGTATTCTGGGCCTCGGTGCTGGCGCTCCTGTTCGCGCCGTTGCATCGGCGTCTTCTCAACCGTTTCGGTCAGCGTCACACGCTGGCGGCACTGGCCACGCTGATGGTGGTGCTGTTCATTGTGATTCTGCCGCTGACGCTCATTGGCGTGTCGCTGGCACAGGAAGGCGCGCTGGTGTATCAGAAAATTCGCACTGGTTCGCTCGACTTCGGCACGTACTTCCAGCAGATTCTCGCAGCACTGCCGCAATGGCTGGTCACGCAATTGCAGCGCGTCGGCATGGCAGACTTCACCGAACTGCAGGCCAAGGTGTCGCTGGTCATCCGGCAAGGCAGCCAGACCATCGCGAGTCAGGTTCTCAGCATCACCCAGAACACGTTCGACTTCGTCATCGGTTTCGGCATGATGCTGTACCTGCTGTTTTTCCTGCTGCGCGATGGCGCGGCACTGTCGGCCCGCATCAAGCATGTGATACCGCTGGAACGCGAACAGAAAAAGCAGCTGATCGCCAAGTTCGCCACCGTGATCCGTGCCACCGTCAAGGGCAACATCGTCGTTGCAGCCAGCCAGGGTGCGCTCGGCGGCATGATGTTCGCAATCCTCGGTATTCAGGGTGCGCTGTTGTGGGGGGTACTGATGGCGGTGTTGTCGCTGCTGCCGGCGATCGGCGCGGCCTTGATCTGGGGCCCGGTGGCGATTTACTTTTTGCTGACCGGCGCAATCTGGCAGGGCGTCACGCTGATCGCCTTTGGCGTGCTGGTCATCGGTCTGGTCGACAATATCCTGCGCCCGCTACTGGTCGGCAAGGACACGCAGATGCCAGATTACGTGGTGCTGATTTCGACCATCGGCGGGATTTCGATCTTCGGCCTCAGTGGCTTCGTGGTCGGCCCCTCCATCGCCGCGATGTTCATGGCTGGCTGGACGCTGCTGGAACGCGAAAAAGACCAGGCCAAGATCTGACATGACACCTCACGAGACGCCCTCGCCACCCGACAACCCGGACATGACGATCACGACGCAGCATTACCGCTCCCTGTTCGAACAGCATCCGGATGCGGTTGCGTCATTTGACGTGCGTGGCAATTTTGTCGCGCTCAATCCGGCGGCCGAAAAGCTGCTGGGTTACACCGCGGCGGAATTGATCGGCACCACGTATTTTGCGCTGATCGCCGAAAGCCACCAGCAAATCGTCTTCGACCACTTCCTGCTCGCGCTTGGTGGCACCAGTGCCACCTACGAAATGCGCGGCAACGTGAAATCCGGTGCCACGATTTTGCTTCAGGTAACCAACCTGCCGATCATGATCGATGGCGTCGCCGTCGGTATCTATGGCATTGCCAAGGACATCACCAGTGCGGCCGCGGCAGCCGATCGGCAACGCATCACCAATGAGCGCTTTCGCAATGTCGCGCGTGCCACCACCGATACGATCTGGGACTGGGACCTGAGCGACGATTCGGTCTGGTGGAGCGATGGCATGCACGCCCAGTTCGGTTACCGTGCCGGTGATATTGATCCCAACAGCCACTCCTGGTCCGAACGCATCCATCCGGACGACAGGCAACGCGTGCTGCGCGGTATCCATGCCGTGATTGACGGCAACGATAACGACTGGAACGATGAATACCGTTTCCGCCGACACGATGCCAGCTATGCCTTTGTCGCTGACCGTGGCTTCATCATTCGTGACGACAGGCAGCATCCGATACGCATGATCGGTGGCATCAGCGATGTCAGCGCGCGCCACGCATCGACCTTGTTGCTCGATCGCCTCAACCGGGCGCTGCGCATGCTCAGTGCCAGCAACAAGGTGTTGATTCGCGCACGCTCCGAACAAGAGTTGATCGACAGTATCTGCCGTATTGCCTGTGATTTCGGCGGCTACCAGATGGCCTGGGTCGGCTACGCTGACAGCGATGCGCAATGCAGCATTCGACCGGTCGCCCGCGCGGGCATCGATCAGGGCCTGCTCACCAGTATTCCGGTCAGCTGGTCGGCCGACTTGCCCACCGGCCAGGGGCCCTCCGGTCAGGCGATCCGCAGCGGTGCGCCTGCCGTGATGGAAAATGTGATGCAGGATGTCCGCTTTGCGGCATGGTGGTCGCATGCCGAACGCATGGGATTTTCAACCGTCATCAGCCTGCCGCTGCGCCATGACGACGACACCTTCGGCATCGTCACGCTGTATTCCTGCGAGGCCCGCACGGTCCCGCCGGAAGAAATGACATTACTGTGCGAACTGGCCGACAACCTCGCCTTCGGTATCGAAAACCGACGGATTGAGGAAGAACGCCGACGCCTGCAAGTCACGGTCGAAAAAGTCGCCGCGGCGGTGTCATCGACCTCAACCAGCAAAGCTGAACTGTTCTTCGAGCAACTCACGCGCAACATGATCGATGCGGTCGATGCGCAGGCCGGATTCATCGCCCGGATGGATGACGAGAGTAACCAATCCACCCGGACGGTAGCTGCGATTACTGGTGCGCAGGTGCATCCGAACTTTGTCTGTTCACTGCATTTCACGCTGTGTGCACAGCTGTTCGAGCGCGGCGAATGCGTGATCGCGGACATGCTTGAGGGACATTTTCCCGGCCCGTCCACTTTCGTGGGCGAAGCAATACGCAGCTGTGTCGGCTTGCGACTCGACAGCGCCGACGGCCGGCCGATCGGCATGCTGTTTGTGCTGTTTCGCGATCGTCTGGAACGCATCGACCACATTCGTTCAACCCTGCGGATTTTCGGTGCCCGTGCCAGTGCGGAACTGGAGCGCCAAAGTGCCGACGTACGCCTGCGCGACCAGGCCGCGCTGCTCGATCTGGCGACCGATGCAATCATCGTACGCAACATGCAGGGCGCGGTCACATTCTGGAACCAGGGTGCGCAACGGCTGTATGGATGGACCAGTCGCGAGGCACAGGGTCAGGACATGCCCAGCCGCACCAGTGCCGAAACACTGGAGTTGCACGATCCGCTGGAACGTATCGTGCAAGATGGCGAATGGCGCGGCGAACTGCTGCAACGACGCAAGGATGGTGGCTCGGTCGCAGTCGAAGCGCGCTGGACCCTGATCCGCGACGACGACGGCGCACCGCTGTCGATTCTGGCCATCGAGACCGACATTACCCAGCGCAAATTCGCCGCCAGCGAAATCGAACATATGGCTTTTTATGATCGCCTGACCGACCTGCCCAACCGGCTACTGTTGCGTGATCGCTTGCAGCACGCCATCGAATCGAATGAACGCAGCGGCCGCAGCGGCGCACTCCTATGCATCAACCTCGATAATTTCAAAACCCTTAATGACACGCTCGGCCATGACATGGGCGACCTGCTGTTGCAACTGGTGGCGGTCCGCCTGAGTTACTGCCTGCGCGCCAGCGATACCGTCGCCCGCATCGGCGGCGATGAATTCGTCATCTTGCTGGTCGACCTGTGCGAACAATCGGATGAAGCAGCCTCGCGTGCCAAGCTGGTTGCCGAAAAAATTCTCGATGCCTTCACGGACCCGTTCCAGCTCGGTGCCGATGAGCCCTGCACCACCCCGAGCATCGGCATCACGTTATTCTCGGCGGCGACCGACAGCATCGACGAACTGCTGCGTCGCGCCGATCTGGCGATGTACCAGGCCAAGTCGGCCGGTCGCAACACCATGCGGTTTTTTGATCCCGACATGCAGGCCGCCATCAGCGCACGCATCGTCCTGGAAACCGAGTTGCGCAGCGCGCTGCGGCTGGGCCAGTTCCTGCTGCATTACCAGCCGCAGGTCAACGCGGCAGGCCGGCCTACCGGTGCCGAAGCGCTGGTGCGATGGAACCATCCGCTACGTGGCATGGTGCCACCGTTTGCCTTCATTCCGATGGCCGAAGAAACCGGCCTGATTCTTGCGCTGGGCAGCTGGGTACTCGAAACTGCCTGCCGTGAACTGGCAGGCTGGGCCAGCGATCCTGCGCTCGCCGAGCTCAATATGGCCGTCAATGTCAGTGCCCGTCAGTTTCGCCAGAGCGGATTCGTCAACCAAGTACTCGACATCGTGCAGCGCACCGGTGCCAATCCGCACCGGCTGAAACTGGAACTGACCGAAAGCCTGCTGATCGACGACGTAGAACAGACCATTCTGACCATGTCGCAACTCAAAGCACACGGCGTCGGTTTTTCGCTGGATGATTTCGGCATTGGCTATTCTTCGCTGTCGTACCTGAAACGCTTGCCGCTCGACCAGCTAAAAATCGACCAGTCGTTCGTGCGCGACATACTGACCGATCCGAACGACGAAGCCATCGCCGGTACCATCGTGGCACTGGGCACCAGCCTCCGACTGGCAGTCATCGCCGAAGGAGTCGAAACGGCCGAGCAAAAAACGCGACTGGCCGCACTCGGCTGTTTTTCCTATCAGGGGTATTACTTCAGTCGGCCGGTGCCCGCCGACGAATTCATCGCCTTCGTACGACGCCCGCACCCAGCCGGAAAGTAATATCAGGATGTTGTCGACGATAACTTATCACCATGGTCTTTAAGTGCGGTGGCGCACAATCTGTCGACTGGTTTGTCGCTATTCTGAGCAATTGGAAACCCTTGAGCGGACCCTGCTGGCAGCAGTTGCTGCCTATTTTTTCAGCAGACCGCAGATACCATGCTCAGCGAAGAAGAGATCCATGCTGCAAAAATTCTGATCGTCGATGATAGTCAGGACAACGTCAATTTAATGCAGGCCGTGCTCGAACAGGACGGCTACGTGAACGTGAGTGCCACCATGATGCCGCAAGACGTGGCCGGACAACATCGTCTCTGCAAGTTCGACCTCATCCTGCTCGATATCCAGATGCCGTTGATGGACGGCTTCAAAGTGATGGACGCGCTGCACCAACTGGCGCAGGACGCATGGCTGCCGGTGCTGATCATCAGCGCCCATCCCGATCACAAGGTCCGCGCGCTGACAGCCGGCGCAATGGACTTCATGGTCAAGCCGTTTCAGCTCAATGAAGTTCTACAGCGCATCCGCAACATGCTGGAAGTGCGCCTGCTGTTCAATAAAGCCACCCGCAGCAGCGCTGCGATGCTCCAGCTCGCCTTGCATGATCCACTGACCGGCTTGCCGAACCGGCGCTTGCTTGATGACCGGATCGGCATCGCGCTGGCCCATGCCCGGCGCTGCCGTACGCTGGTGGCACTGCTGTACATGGATCTCGACGGCTTCAAGCAAGTCAACGACACCTGGGGGCACGAGTACGGCGACGAGTTGCTGCAACTGGTATCGCAGCGCTTGCTGGCAGCGGCCCGCAGCGAAGACACGATTGCCCGCATCGGCGGCGACGAATTCGTTCTGGTGCTCGGCAACCTGACCACCTTGCAGGATGTCCATGCGACGGCACAAAAAATAATCAATACCGTCGCCGATCCCTACACGATTGGCGACGCCGAAGTCAGCATCACGGCCAGCATCGGCATTTCCCTGTCCGGCACGGCCCCTGCCGAGGGCTTGATACGGATGGCCGATGCAGCGTTGTACGAAGCCAAGCGCAGGGGCAAGAACCGTTACCATGTCGACGCACCGCCGTGCGCGACCGATTTACGTCCACAGAGGAATCTGCAATGATCGCCAGGTTCGATTTTTCCCACGTGATGCAGGCGCTGCCGGGCAGCGTCGTCGTACTGCTACCAGATCGTCACTATACGATCGTTGCGGCTTCCGACAATTTCCTCAATGCCAACGCCAGGGAACGTAAAGACGTAATCGGCCGCCCTTATTTCGACGCTTTTCCCGGCACGGCCGATGTCGATACCGACGAATTGCGCCTCGATCTCGATACGCTCTGCGAAAACCGGCTTGACGCTGCAGCGCCCGCCGCACCGCCCTCCCTCACTGCAAGTCTGCAGTGGCGTCCCGCTCTGCATCCGGTCATGAATGCCAACGGTGAACTGGAAGCTATCCTGCTGCATTTGCAGGAAATCACGATGCGGGATGCCGGCACCGGTATCCACTGCGGCCGGCTGGCGCGCTGCGCTGCTGCCGCCGAACTGGGTATCTTCGAATACCAGCCCGATAGCGATCTGGTGGTCGGCAATCCGGCATTCCTGTCCCATCTGTTCCTGCCGCCGGACACGGCGCTAACACTGGAGCAGTTACTGCATGGTTTGCATCCCGAAGACCGCGACCGTACCCGTGCCGCCATCAAGACCGCCATCAGCAACGGCACGCCCTATGACATCCAGTACCGGGTAAGAGCGATGGACGGCCAGATCCGCTGGCTGCGCGCCAAGGGCTGCGCGACAGGAAACGCCGCGCATGGCACCACCAGTTTCAATGGCATCACAATCGATATTTCTGCCAGCAAACAAGTCGAGGAAGCTCACAACGACAGCGCTGAAGAATCCCAACTGGCACGCGCCGCCGCCGAGCATGCCAGCCTGATCAAGGATGAATTTTTGTCGACGCTATCGCACGAGTTGCGCACGCCACTCAATTCGATCCTGGGCTGGACGCAGGTCCTGCAACGCAGCAGTAACAGCATGTCCGACAAGACCGTCACCGCGCTGGCCACCATCGAACGCAGCGCGCGCCAGCAAGCCCGGCTCATCGATGACCTGCTCGACGCCAGTGCCATCATGGCGGGAAATATTCACCTGAACCTGCAACCGGTGCGCTGCAACGACGTCATCAGTACCAGCGTGGCGCTATCGGCACCGATGGCAGCGAGCAAAAATATCGTGCTCGATGTCCGCATCGACGAACCGGGCATGGCGATCGAAGCCGACCACGGGCGGCTACAGCAAATCCTGTTCCGCCTGCTGTCGAACGCCATCAAGTTCAGCGCCAACGACAGCACGGTGACGATCCGCCAGATGACCAGCAACAACCGCGTCATCATCACGATTACCGATAGCGGCCAAGGTATCGCTCCGGCCTTTCTGCCCTCGCTGTTTGCACGCTTCTCGCAAGCCGATGGCAGCATCACGCGCAGCCACATGGGACTCGGGCTCGGGTTGTCGATCGTCAAGTCACTGATCGAACTGCACGGCGGCACTGTCAGCGCGACCAGCCAGGGCATCGCACGCGGTGCCACTTTCACGATCGAATTACCGGCCCTGCAGGCAGGCCTGCATCCGCCGCTGGTCGCCTGTCCGGATCGCGACATCGTTGCCAGCGAACCAGGCATCAACTGGTTTGCCGATATCGTCGTCGTCGACGACGAACACGACACCGGCACCGTGATACAGGAAATCCTGCAAAACGCCGGTGCCACGGTACGGCTGGCCAGTTCGGCCATTGAAGCGCTGGCAATGATTAGCGAACACCGGCCCGACCTGCTCATCAGTGA
>CANFED010000046.1 GCA_947445995.1 Oxalobacteraceae bacterium
ACGGCACTCGAAAATGTCATGCTGCCATTGGAGTTACGTGGTGACGATCAGGCCAGAGACAAGGCTGCCGCGATGCTGGGCCGCGTCGGACTCGACAGCCGGCTGCGCCATTATCCGAAATTTATGTCGGGTGGCGAGCAACAACGCGTGGCGCTGGCGCGGGCTTTCGTGACCGAGCCGCCGCTGCTGTTTGCCGATGAGCCCACCGGCAGTCTGGACGCCGCCACCGGCGAGGCCGTCATCGACCTGATGTTCGAACTCAATCGCGAACGCAAATCGACGCTGGTACTGGTAACGCATGACCTGAAGATCGCGGCACGTTGCGCCCGGACCATTACGATCGCGGCGGGCCGGCTGGTGGTGCCTGCCACGGTATAGCTTCATGCGTGGACTGGTTTGAGGTGGTTGATTTCGCGTCGTATCTGCAAGGTCAATTCGCTGGCGGTCAGTCCGACCGGACCATGACCATCCCGCACCAGCACATCGGCAGCGTGACCATGCAGCCAGGTTGCGCCGGTGGCTGTTTCCCATGCCGGCCAACCTTGCGCCAGCAAGGCACCGCACAAGCCTGCCAGCACATCCCCGGTACCGCCACTGGCCAGTGCCGGGTTGCCACTTGGATTGATCGCCATGTGTCCATCGGGCCGGGCAATGATGCTGCCTGATCCTTTCAGTATCACGACGGCTTGCAGGCGCGTTGCCAGTGCGGCGGCGGCGGCGGCGCGGTTCGCCTGGACATGCTCGACGCTGCGGCCGAGCAAGCGCGCGGCCTCCAGTGGATGGGGCGTCAGCAGCACTGACGCCCGATGCAGTGCGACCTGTTGCTGTAACGCCGGATCGACGGCCATCAGATTCAATGCATCGGCGTCGAGCACAAGCGGGCGGCGGCTGTGCAAAACGCTGTGCAGCAGCGCTGCGGCTGCAGCGCTCGTGCCCAGCCCCGGTCCGGTGACCAGCACGGCCTTGCCGAAATCGACTCCGCTGGCGCTGCGGCACATGAGCTCGGGATGCAGCGCATCGTAGGCCGGCACAGCGCCAAGGAATGTGGCGTGAACCTTGCCGGCACCCGCATGAAGTGCGCTGCGGGCGGCAAGAATGGTGGCACCAGTCATGCCATCAGCGCCGCCGATGACCATCACGTCGCCGTAACTGCCTTTGTGGGAGTCATGCGAACGCGCTCGAATGGCCGATCCGAATAACGCCGGGCCGGACAGTTCCATTGCACTTGACGGATACAGCGCGGCATCGATGCCGAGCGTGTCGACCAGAACGGTGCCCGCATGCTCGCGCCCCGCCAGCGTATGCAGACCCGGTTTGTCGCCGATGAAGGTGATCGTATGGCTGGCACGCATGACGGCCTCGCCAACTAAATTGCCGTGGTCGGCGTCGAGTCCGCTTGGTACATCAATAGCCAAGACGGCGAGACCGAGCCGGTTGATCGTGCGTATCAGGTCAGCGACAGCACCATCGATGGCGCGCGCCAGACCAATGCCGAACAAGCCGTCGATGACTAGTGACCAGTGGCGCAACGGCACGTCCTCGATGAAGACGACCGATGTCTGCCTTGCCCTCAGTAGCGCCAGCCGCGCATCGGCGGGCAGGCGTTCAGGATCGGCACAGAGCCGGACCCTCACGCTGGCACCCGCTTCGGCCAGTCGAGCGGCAGCTTCAAGCGCATCGCCACCGTTATTGCCGGGTCCCGCCAGTACCAGAATGCTGGCATCGGACGGTGCCACGGTCAGCAACGCCAGTGCAGCATTGGCCGTCGCCAGTCCGGCGCGCTGCATCAGCGTGCCGGCAGGAACCTGCTGCAGTGCCGCCTGTTCGATCTGGCGGATGACGTTGACGCGATAGAGCGCGTGCATGGATCAGCCGAATCGCGACAGCGTCAAGCCGTCGATATCGATATCGGGTGTGCGGCCCGACACCAGGTCACTGAGAATTTTTCCGGTGCCGAGTGCGGTAGTCCAGCCACTGGAGCCATCGTCGAGCGCCAGGTAGACATTGCGCACCGGCGTCGCTCCCATGACAGGTACGCCATCGGGCAGCATGGTGCGCAAGCCGCTCCAGAGCGTCGCGTTGTTATAGTTGCTGGCGTTCGGAAACCAGTCGGTCGCAACCTTGCGCAAGGTACGCTGCGCGGCTTCCGGGACTTCCGGCGAACGGGCTCCCGGATCGAGTACGCCGGCGATGCGTATGCGATTGCCAAAGCGCGTGATGGTGGTCTTGTAGGTGTCGTCGGTTAGTGCGGCCAGTGGTGCTTCATCGAAATCACGGATGCTGCAGGTGGCGCTGTAACCTTGCACCGGCAACACCGGCAACTTCACGCCGAGGGCCTTGAGCAAGGTCGGATTTTCGATGCCGGCGGCCAGCACGACCGCGTCGGCGGTGAAGCTGGTGCCATCCATGTGCAAGGCCACGCGGTTATCGATGCGCTCGACACGGTCAACAGATTTTCCGAAAAGAAAAGTCACGCCGATTGACTGGGCGATGGTTTTCAGTTGCTTGGCGAACAGGGCGCAGTTGCCGGCTTCATCCTCGGGCAGGTGCAGGGCGGCAGTCAATGGTGTCGCAGCGCACAGGGCCGGCTCCAGCAAACGGGCGGCTTCGCCATCGAGGATGCTGTGAGAGATGTTCATTTCTGTCAGCAGCGTCAGCAGCGGCTGTGCCAGTAACACGTCGCGAGCACCGCGAAACAGTTGCAAATGGCCGACCGTCTGTTCGTAATCCATTTTGTAGTGCAGGCGCAATTGTTCGAGCAGTTCACGGCTGTAAAAACCGATGCGCTGCAGGCGCAGCTTGTTGACGCGAAAATGTTCTGCATCACATTCGGCGATCCAGCGCCGCGCCCAGCGCCACAGCGCCGGGTCCAGCCGGCGACGCAATACCATCGGCGACTCTTGCCGGAACATTTGGGTGAATATTTTTCCCGGCATACCCGGCGTGGCCCAGGGTGCTGACACGGCCGGCGCGACCAGCCCGGAGTTTCCGAAACTGGCTTCCTCGGCGACATTGCTGCGTCGCTCGATGAGGGCAACTTCATGGCCGGCGGCAGCAAGAAAATACGCTGTACTGACACCGACGACGCCACCGCCTATGACGGCTACTTGCATGTGTTGAATCCTTTTTCTGATCGATCCACTGTCATGACGGAGTTGTCCTTTTTTTGGGGGGGATGAAAAAGTCCAGCGGTCGCTGCACCAGTCGGGATAGCAGCGCCTTGACCAGTGCGCCACCCCGGCTGAATTGCACCTGCCGCGATCGCAGTGCAACGAACAAGGCCAGCCCAAAGCTTACCAGCAGATTTGCGGTGCCTATGCAAAGTATCCCAAACAGCGAGGTCAGCATGACTTGCGCACTGACTTGAAAATCCAGTCCGACCCACGCAATGGCAAGGTTGGCCGCCGAAAAAGTGATGTGCCGAATGTCCACCGGCAAGCCGATCAGCTGACCGAAAGTGCCAATCGACCCTAGCAGCAGGCCGAAAAACAGGTTGCCCATCAGACCACCCAGATTTTGTTCGAGATAGGCGGCGATGCGTGCGTGGCGGGCCGGTCCGAACATGCGACGCCAGCTTTGGAGTTGAAGTATCCGCTGCGCCATACGGGTATAGACCGCACGGTTATCGAAATAGCCCGAGATCAGCCCGGCCAGAAACAGGCAGACACCGGCGATTGCGGCGTGGAATATCGCCAGGCTGGTGAAGGGATTGATGTCGTGCAGCATGTGCTGAGCCTTGTCCGGCGAGACCAGGTGATGTCCGTTGAGCGCAATCCACACGGTCGACATCGCCAGCGCCGTCGGGAAAACAGTCATCAGGTTGCCGACCACGGCAATGAATTGTGTCCGCAGTACCTTCACGATCAGATCGGCCAGGCTATCGATACCAATCGTGCGGTTGTCGTTGGCATGCAGGTCGGTGGCGATACGCGCAGCCGTCATCGCCGGTTGCTTGGTAGCGACCGTAAAGTGCAGCAGGTGGATCAGCATGAACCCTAGCGAATAATTCATGCTGAACAGGAACGCTTCGACCAGTGGCGCACTGCGGAGATAGCTCAGCAGCAGTTTCAGCAGTGCCATGAAGGCGATGATGAAGCCGGCACCGGCCGACGAACGTAACATCGTGCCGTAAGCCTGCCTGTCATCGGCAATGTAGTGCTCGCCGGTGTGGCTGGCATTTTCGGTGACGTTGCGCGCCAGCAGGTTAATGTTGGCTGAAAACAGTTCCCGGATCGCGTATTTGCGGTTATGTCCCTGCGCCAGATCCAACGCCAGATCGAGTGCCAGCTGGCGGCGCTCGGGTGTCCATGCCAGCTTGCTTTCTGCGGGAGTCAGATCGACCAGCATCAACAGGCGACGCAGCCGGTCAACGCTCTGGGTGAGCCTGACCAGCAGGTAGGTGAGGGCGACGCTGGTACCGCGATGCAGCGCATTCTTGCGGATGCGCGCAATGATGTCGTCGCATTGCTCCAGCATGACCAGCAGGTGTGCTGCGTCATCGGTGGGGGTCATCACGTCGTCGGACTGGCGTAACACATTGGCCAGATAGCGCTGGACTTCGGCATTCTGGACCAGAAAGGGGGACTCGAATTTTTCGAGGTCGGGATGGATGCGTACAAGCGACGGCTCCAGGCCGATTGCGCTGATCCGGTAGGACAGCGTCTGGATTGCTTCGAGTAATTCGACGTGCGCGAGGCGACGGTCAACGACGGCGCTGCGCAGCGCCATGTCGGTCGAGGCCGCATCGCTGGTGACGATCACGTCGAACAGCATCAGCCAGTCGGCCGGTGCGATCAGACGCAGCCATTGGTAGTCGGTATCGACGCGCAGGATGCGATCAAGACAGTCGCTCAGGTAGAGGCTGTCAATGGCCGGTGGCAGGACCCGAAATGACATGCGTCGAAACAGTTCGCTGAAAAAGCCATCGCTCGACAAAATGCCGGTATCGGTATAGAGCGTGGTATGACGCCGCTGCGACAGCACGTGCAACAGGTAGTGCCGCAAGGCAGCGGCGTGGGTCGGATTGCCCTTGATGAGCTGGATCAGCGTACGCAGTCGGGCGGTCGCCACCTCGCCCTGGTCGGGCTTGGGCGGACGAATCAGGGCGACCAGTTCGGACAGCGCACCCATGTCGTTGCTGGCAGGATGGGCAGTAATACGTTCAAGTAAATTCAGCATGCAATCGAAAAAATGGAGCGGGCGGGAAAGCTGGCCCGCAGTGTGTCATGCCCACACCGCTTGCGCACGGAAGAAGTGATGACCTTGCCCGCACCGAGATGTCCGTTGGCGTGGTTCGACGTTTATTGCTGTCGCTCTGCCACGAAAATTTCAACGCGTCGATTGCGTGCCCGGCCGTTACTGTCATTGTTGGAGGCGATCGGATCATTGGCACCGCGACCCTCGATGGTAAAGCGGTTTGGTGCAATGCCACGACCGGTCAGATAGTCGCGGGTGCGGCTGGCGCGATCGACTGACAGCGGATTGTTAATTGCCGGGCTGCCGGTGCTGTCGGTGTGGCCGATGATGGTCACGACCGTCACCGGATTGTTATTGAGGCTGCTGGCGAAGCGGTCCAGCACCGGGCGGAAGTCGGCCTTGATGTCGGAGCGGTTGGTGTCGAATGAAATGTCACTCGGGATATCGAGCTTGAGCCGGTTGTCGGCGGTCTGGGATACCTGCACGCCGGTGCCCTGCGTCGCCTGTTCCATCGCACGTTTCTGATTCTCCATGCGGGTCGACCAGACGTTGCCGATTGCAGCACCGGCAGCTGCGCCAAGGACGGCACCTCCGGCAGTGCGGCCACCGCCGCCGCCACCAGTCGATGCGCCGAGGATAGCACCAAGGCCAGCGCCAATACCGGCACCCGTGGCAGTACCGCGCTGCGTGCCGGACATGTCGGCACAGCCGCTCAGCAGGGTTGCGCCGGCGATGACTGCGATGGCAATGAGGCGGAATGATTGGTTAGTCGTCATCATCATAATTCCTTTAGTAGCGGGAGCCTGGGCAGCCAGCTGGCGCTTGCTTATTTTTTCAGCACGCTATGCGTTCCCAGGTCTTCCTTGTCAATGTCGATACCGACGGCGACCTTGGCCATCGTCAGCATTTGTTCCATCTTCGATTTTCCCGAAGCCCAAATATCGGCTTTCTGGATATCGACCCGCAACAACGTCAGTGCCGGATCGTTCAGACCTTGCGGGAAAAACAGCTTGAACGCCGGTTTCCATAATTCTTCCATCAGCGCACGATCCTGCGACAGCGTTGCGGTTCCGGACGAAGAAATGAAGCGGTGCTCTGACGAATCAGCGTAACAGAGCAGCACGACGGGGTTTTGACGAATGTCGGCAACGACTTCGGAATCAATCGCCGTGAAGAACCAGACCGCACCATCGCGACCTGCCGCCTGGGTAGTGAACGGACGCGCCTGCATCAGGCCCTCTGCATCGTGCGTGACCAGCATGGCAAATTTGATGGCGTTGATTTTTTCGTAAAAAAGGGTCCAGTCATTCATGGCATTCTCCGGAAAGTAAGTTAGAAAAGGATTGGTCAGACCTGCATGCCATGATGTAGCGAGGCCAGTTCGTCGGCGTGGTCTTCTTCGACTTCGAGGATTTCAATGAGCATGCGGCGTGTGGTCGGATCGGTGTCGCCGATGACGGTGATCATTTCGCGATAGCTGTCGATGGCGATGCGCTCGGCCACCAGATTTTCGCGAATCATGTCTTCCAGCGTGACTCCTTCGACATACTCTGCATGGCTGCGGGCCGACAAGGTGTCTGGCGAGAAATCCGGTGCGCCGCCCAATTGCACGATGCGTTTGGCAAGCCGGTCGGCATGGCCTGACTCTTCTTCGGCGTGGACAAGAAACTCTGCTGCGACGGCAGAAGCATGGATGCCTTCGGCCATGAAGTGGTGCCGCTTGTAGCGCAGCACGCATACCAGTTCGGTTGCCAGCGCGCCGTTGAGCATGGCCAGAACGGCCTGGCGGTCGCCGTTATAACCGTCGGTGACAGCACCATCTTCAATGTGCTTGCGGGCACGCAGGCGCAGCGTGGCGGTATCGGTCAGGGTAGTGCTAACTTTGCTGGTCATGGGGAGTTCCTTGCAGTGATGGGGGTTGAATCTGGCTCGCAGGAATTCGTATGGGCGACACGATGTGGTCGCCGCTAGCTGGTCCTGCGTTACCTGGAAACCAGCGCAGTAAATTTGACTGGCTGGCAATTCTCCGGAAGTAAAACGGTGCGTGTCAGAGCGGTTTGCGACCTGAAATAATACGCAGCAAGATGACAACGATGGCGATCACCAGCAAGATGTGGATGAAGCCGCCTATCGTGTACGAAGTGACGACGCCTAGAAGCCAGAGAATGACGAGGACAACAGCAATTGTGTACAACATAATTGGGTACTTTCTAAATTTTTCATTGTTGAACCGGGGCCTGTCGGTTTGCCACACGGAGGATCGTCTGGGGTAACGTATGCCGCTTTCACGACGTGCATCACCTCGTTGCTTCGGGTCGTCTTGTTCCGGACTATGGGAACGATTCTGCTTGGATGGTCATGATATTTCTGTGCGACAGCGTACATATCCATCCGTATTCATTGGCGGACAGGCAAGTGCGGGCCAAAAAATTTCTTGGGGTGACCGCTGGTTTATTTCATCGCATCGCGCAATGCAGGGCCGCGTTCGGTGATATTTGCCAAGTTCGGAGAACAACGTGTTGTTTATTGAATGAAAGATTCACTTTATGTACGGTGCCGTACAGAAGGTATCGGCGCTGCTCGCTACAGTTCGGTGTCCGTTAGACCGCTTCAGTGGTCGTAAAGCCAGCAGCAGGTTGCCAACAACAAACGTGGTGGCGCTGCGGTGGGCGGTTCGCACAATGCTTGTTTATTGGCCGGGTTACTTTTCTTTCATTTTTCAGGGAGCTTCACTATGATTTTTTCAAAACGCATCAGCACCTTTTTCCTTGCCGCCGCCTTGATCACTGTCGCAGGTTGCGCATCGACCAGCACCAAAGAAGGCACGGGCGAGTATGTCGATGACGCGGTCATCACCACCAAGGTCAAGGCAGCACTGCTCAACGATCCAGTGATCAAGTCCCGCGAAATTAATGTCGAGACATTCAAGGGCGTGGTACAACTGAGCGGCTTCGTCAATAACCAGGCAGACGCAACCACCGCAGCAATGCTGGCACGTGGCGTCAAGGGCGTCATGTCAGTAAAAAATGATATCCGCATGAAGTAACACGGCATTGATCGGGGCACGTTGCTCCGGCCTGCACTGTGAACTTGTGAATCTAGCGGCCCGGCAATCTCTGTCGGGCCGCTTTGCATTGATCTGGCGTGTGAACTTTCCGATTGTGTATTTCCCTTGCCTCCAGTGAGAGATTGATGACCCCTTCTTCGCTTGAATCTGCAGACGTCGTTGACGGTGCCATCGTCACGCTGTCACCGATCCCGGAAAAGCCGGTTCCGGCACCACGCGTGCATATCGATGTGCGTGGCTTGTCGCTCACCATCATCGCCGCAGTGGCGACGATGTTTGCCCTGCAAGCGGCACAAAAATTCCTGATCCCGCTGTTGTGCGGGATATTCCTTGCTTACACGCTCAACCCGGTCGTCGCCTGGCTGGAGCGCCGCCGCATTACGCGCCTGTTCGGCACCGTGCTGGTGATGCTGACGCTGACCGCTAGCATCACGGTGGTGACGACGACGCTTGCGGATGAATTCCAGACCATCGTCGAAACCTTGCCGGAGGCATCGCACAAGGTCGCGCGTGCGGTGCTGCGTTACCGATCCGGCCAGCCGAGTGCGTTACAGCGGATGCAAGCGGCGGTGGCTGAAATCGAATCGGCTACCTCGGGGTCGCGAGCCCGCCCCAATACCTTTTCGTCCGAAGAACCAACGGTGCGCGTTAGCGACCTGTTGCTGGCCGGTTCGCGTGGTGCGCTGGTGCTGATCGGAGAGGCCGTCGTGGTCCTGTTTCTGGTGTTCTTCCTGCTGCTGTCGGGCGATACCTTCAAGCGCAAGCTGGTCAAGCTGACCGGGCCGTCGTTTTCCAGCAAGAAGATCACGGTTCATATCCTCGACGACATCAACAGCTCGATCCAGAAATACATGTCGATGCTGCTCGTGACGAACGCGCTGCTGGCCGTGCTGATGTGGATCTGCTTTCGCATCATCGGCCTTGAGAATGCCGGTGCCTGGGCGGTAGCCGCCGGACTGCTGCACGTGATCCCGTATTTCGGACCCTTGCTGCTCACGGGGGCCGTGGGCCTGATGGCGTTCCTGCAGTTCGGCACGCTGGCACCGGTGTTGCTGGTCATCGGCAGTTCGCTTGGTGTCTCGACGCTCATTGGTACCGTGGTGACGACATGGATGACCGGTCGCATCGCCAAGATGAATCCGGCGGCGGTGTTCATTGCGCTGCTGTTCTGGGGCTGGTTATGGGGTGTCTGGGGCATGCTGCTGGGCGTGCCGGTGGTGGTGATTATCCGGGTCGTGGCCGAACACGTCGATGGGATGCAAGCCGTGGCGGAATTGCTCGGCGAGTAGCCACGCACCATGTGCGCAGTGGATGCATGGCTGGTGTCGAAAGTCTGCTGCGCTGGCAGCATCCGGCCGAAGTCCTGATCGCGCCGGCCTTGTTCATTCCGCTGGCCGAAGAGTCCGGCCTGATCGCTGGTATCGGTGCGTGGACCATCCGCGAAGCATGTCGCCAGTACCAGCTCTGGCGTGCGCAGGGACTGGGCACGATCCCGGTATTGATCAACCTGTCAGCTCTGCAATTACGTGACGATGGCTTGCTGGCCGTGCCGAGCGAGGTCACTGCACGCTACGATGTGCCGCCCGACCAGATCGAACTGGAGCTCACCGAGTCGCTGCTCGTGGGACTCAATGCTTGATCTGCCCATGCAAACGACGCAAACCCATCCAGACGACGAACACAATCACCGGCACCATCAACCCGGTGGCGAGATCCGTGTTGATCGGTAGCCCCGCCGACTTGGCGGCTTTTGCCGCATAGCCGCACAGACCGACCATGTAATACGACACCGCGACCACGGATAATCCTTCAACCGCTTGCTGCAGACGTAACTGCTGCGCTGCACGCGCGTTCATCGATTGCAGGATTTTGCGGTTGTGCAGTTCCTGCGCAATGCTCACGCGGGTGCTCAGCAATTCATTCGAATGGGCAATCCGTTCGGCCAGCGCAGTCTGTCGGCGCACCGTGGCCGAGCAGGTGCTCATTGCCGGTGACAGCCTGCGCTCCATGAATTCACGCAGCGTCGGCAAGCCATCGATACGGAGTTCACGCAGTTCTTCGATGCGCGCCTTGACCAGCTGAAAATACGCGTGCGATGCCGAGAACCGGTAGCTGTTGTCGACCGCAAGTTTTTCACTACGCGCGGCCAGACCCGTAATGCTGCGCAGTAGCGCGCGTTCATTATCATCCGGCTCGCCGGCGGCTTCGGTTGAACCCGCCTCGGTGACCACGTCATCACTGTCGACCATCTCGGCGGTCAGTCGCGCCAGTTCCGCCTCGATGGTGTTGAGGGTGGTGGCCGACGCCTGCGCATGCGGTAGTCCCAGCAGCGCCATCATCCGGTAGGTTTCAATTTCGAGAACGCGCTGTACCAGGCGTCCGAGCTGATACTCGCGCAGACCCAGGTCGCGCACCACGAAGCGGCTGAAGCCGTCGCTCTGGATCAGGAAATCACTCCAGACTTCAGCGTCCTGCAGCACCACGCTGGCCGCCAGCGACAGGCCCTCGAAGACGGCGCGGATTTCGCTGGCCGCCGGATCGCTGGCGGGGCGGGATTTGTCGAGCACGACATGGGCCGCAACCAGGATCTTTCCGTCCAGTCCGTGCAGCCATTGCTGCGGTACGTGCATCAGCGGCATGCGCTCGAACGACTGCGCCAGCGGTGCGCTATCGGCATGCCGCATTGCGAAGGTGAAGGTGGCGAACTCGGTATGGCATTCCCATTTGAGGCGGAAGCGGCCGAAGTCATGATAAAAATACTTGGCCTCGGCGGCCGGACCGGCCACGCCGAAACAGCCACACAGTTCGACCAGTTTGCGCAGATGCCAGTCGGGGGTGGCATCGGTTTCGGCATAGAGCGCGAGGTGGGTCACGCTCTCCGGTGCATCGAGTTGCAGGAATGGCCGGGAGTGGGCTTCGGCCGCCAGCGCCATGCGCAGCGGGTGATTCAGGACAGGGGAGGTAATCGGCATGAGGCAGACAATAGCAGAGTGGAACAGGAGCGCAGCCCGGTATCAGGGCCACGCATAAAAAAATTGGCACTGCCGTTGATCCCGGTCAGTGCCATCACCGCGACAGCTCAGGCGACGACTTTACGGATCGCAGCAGCGAGTTCTTCGGCAACGAATTTGGCGACATAAGCATCGGCACCGACGCTCTTGACATGGTCTTCGTTGGTGGCCCCCGACAGCGAGGAGTGAATCACCACCGGCAAGCCGGCGAAGCGCGGATTCTGCTTGATGTTGCGGGTCAGCGTGAAGCCATCCATTTCCGGCATTTCAAGGTCGGTCAGTACCATCGCAACTTTGTCGAGAATGGTCTTGCCTTCTGCTTCGGCAGCGCTCGCCATCGCCTGCAGTTTGTCCCAGGCTTCCTTGCCGGTCTTGGTCATGATGAACGGTGCGCCGATCGCGTTGAGTCCTGCTTCGATCAGCGAACGGGCGACTTGCGAATCGTCGGCCGCCAGAATGACGGTGCCCGGTTTGAGCAGTAACTTGGGACCGATTGTCTCCGGGTCGACATCCTTGTCGCTGCTTGGCACGATGTGGCGCAGGATCTGTTCGACATCGAGGACCTGGGCCAGTCGGGTAGGTTCGTTCGGTGCTTCGAGCCGCGCGATGCTGGTGATCATGCCGCCGACGCCGCTGGCCTCGGCCGATAGCACCTGACTCCATTCGAGCCGCACAATTTCTTCAACGGCTTCTACTGCAAAGGCCTGCGTTGAACGCGCATATTCGGTGACCAGCATGATGTTCAGTCCGGTCTTGGGATGGCAGCCCACGAGTGCCGGCAGGTCGATGACGGGAATGATCTGGCCACGCAGATTGACCACGCCAAGCAGGTTCGGGTGCGCGCCGGCAACGGCAGTCAGTTCCGGCATCGCGACAATTTCGCGCACCTTGAATACGTTGATGCCATACAGTTCGGAGCGATCGCCATTGGCATCGCCACCCAGTCGGAACAACAGTAATTCGAACTGATTGGAGCCGGTCAGATTGGTACGTTCGTTGACGTCTTGCTGGACTGATTTCATGAGTGACCTCGTTGACGAAAGGAGCAGAGCGCTGCTGCGATTATCGGTTGTTATCGAGCAATAGGCACCTATCGCTTTGCATATTGTGAAGTTCCGAACAACACATCCCTGGCCTTGTCATCCGTGAGCGGTTTGCGCAGGTCGGCCAGGACGGCAACACCACGTTGCACGGCAGGTCGCGCGGCGATGTCATCGAACCAGCGCTGTACTTGCGGAAATTCACTCAGTTCGATGCCCTGGTTCTTCCACGAACGAATCCACGGGAACGTCGCGATATCGGCAATCGTGTACGCACTGCCAGCGAGCCACGTCTGTTCGGTCAGGCGACGGTCGAGCACGCCGTAAAGGCGGCGTGCTTCATTGGTATAACGATCTACCGCGTAGGCAATTTTTTCGGGCGCGTAGATGCGAAAGTGGTGGGCTTGCCCCAGCATCGGGCCGACGCCGCCCATCTGGAACATCAGCCACTGCAAGGTCGTGAATTTCTCGCGGTCGGTCGTACCCAGAAACTGTCCGCTCTTGCCAGCAAGGTAGAGCAGGATCGCCCCGGACTCGAACAGCGAAATCGGCTTGCCATCCGGACCATCGGCATCGACGATGGCAGGAATCTTGTTGTTGGGAGAAATCGCCAGGAAGTCCGGCTTGAACTGGTCGCCCGCACCGATGTCGATGTGATGCACGCGATAGGGCAGGCCGAGTTCTTCAAGCAGGATGTGGACTTTATGGCCGTTCGGTGTAGCGGTGGAATAGACATCAATCATGAAAGCTCCGTCACTTGAAATCTGTGTGAACACTGCGAGCCGTGATTATGCCGTTGTTTGACGCGCCAGTGCAGGCCAATTGGCAAGCACCGGCGATCGTTGAGGATGGACTACTCAGGAACGCGTGACAGGCAGTTCCAGGTCTTCGCCAGGAAGACTCATGTGCTTCGATAATTCCAGTTTGGCGATGGCATTGCGATGGACTTCATCCGGACCATCAGCGATGCGCAACGTGCGGTTGCCGGCCCACATCGACGCCAGCGGGAAATCATCACAGACGCCGCCACCACCATGTGCCTGAATGGCCCAGTCGAGAACCTGCTGGGCCACGTTCGGTGCCAGTACCTTGATCATCGCGATCTCGGCCTTGGCATGCTTGTTGCCGACCGTATCCATCATCCAGGCGGCCTTCAGCGTCAGCAAGCGGGCACTATCGATCTGGATGCGCGACTCGGCAATGCGTTCGCGCCAGATGCTTTGCTCGGAAATCTTGCGGCCAAACGCCACGCGTTCATTGAGGCGCTTGCACATCAGTTCGAGCGCGCGCTCGGCCACGCCGATGGCACGCATGCAATGGTGAATGCGGCCAGGTCCGAGCCGGCCCTGGGCGATTTCAAAGCCGCGGCCTTCGCCCAGCAGAATGTTCGAGACCGGGACGCGCACATTGTCGAAGCGGATTTCGCAATGGCCGTGGGGTGCATCGTCATAACCGAAGACCGTCAATGGCCGCACGATGGTGACGCCTTTGGCAGCCACTGGCACCAGGATCATCGATTGCTGCGAATGGCGTGCTGCCTCGGGATCGGTCTTGCCCATCAGTATGAATATCTTGCAGCGCGGGTCACCTGCGCCAGAAATCCACCATTTGTGACCGTTGATGACGTACTCGTCGCCATCGCGTTCGATACGGGTCTCGATGTTGGTGGCGTCGGAGGAGGCGACATCCGGCTCGGTCATCGCGAAGGCTGAACGGATTTCTCCGCGCAACAGCGGCTCCAGCCATTCGACCTTATGGGCTTCGACACCGTAGCGTTCGATGGTCTCCATGTTGCCGGTATCGGGTGCGCTGCAATTGAAGACTTCGGGTGCCCAGCTGACGCGGCCCATGATTTCGCACAATGGTGCGTAGTCGAGATTGGACAAGCCTTCCGGTGCGCGGTCTGACTTCGGCAGGAACAGGTTCCACAAGCCCTGTTCACGCGCCAGTGGCTTGAGGCGTTCCATCAATTCGGTGGCCAGCCAGCGGTTGCCTTTTTCGGACCCGTTACGATCGATTTCCTGCTTGTAGGCTTTTTCGTTCGGATAAATATGCTGGTCCATGAAGGCCAGCAACTTCGTCTGTAGCGTCTTGCATCGTTCCGAATACGCGAATTCCATCTTGTCTCCTGTTGGCTTGTTATGGATGTTTCTACGAATAAAAACTATTGTTTGCAGGCGTATTCCCAGCCCATCTCGGCCATCGCGCGCGCAGCCTGGCCAGCCTTCAATGCCTGGGCACTGGCGGCGGTACCATCGACGAAACGCTTCATGATTCCCTGCAGGATGCCTGCCATGCGGAACATGTTGTAGGCCAAATAGAAATTGAAATCTTCAGGGCGGATTGTCTTGCCGGTGCGCTTGCAATACGTGGCGATGTATTCGGCTTCGGTCGGGATGCCGAGTGCGGGTAAGTCCAGTCCGCCGATACCGCGGAATTGGCCTGGAGGAATATGCCAGCTCATGCAGTGATACGAGAAATCTGCCAGCGGATGACCGAGTGTTGACAATTCCCAGTCAAGAATGGCGAGGATGCGTGGCTCGGTCGGATGAAACATCATGTTGTCGAGACGGAAGTCGCCATGGACGATGCTGGTTTCGTCGCCGGGGGGAATATTCTTCGGCAACCACTCCATCAACTGATCCATCGCGACGATTTTTTCGGTTTCGGATGCCTTGTACTGGCGCGTCCAGCGATCGATCTGACGTCCGAAATAGTTACCCGGCTTGCCGTATTCGGCAAGTCCGATGGCGGCGTAATCAATGGTATGCAACTGCGCGATGACGCGGTTCATTTCGTCGTAATGAGCGGCGCGCTCGGACTTGTCCATGCCGGGCAGCGACTGATCCCACAAGACGCGGCCGTCGACAAACTCCATCAGGTAAAAAGCCCGGCCGATAACCGCTTCATCGGTGCACAGCGTGTATTGTTTTGCGGCTGGAAAACCGGCCTTGTTCAGCGCATCCATGACGCGGTATTCGCGATCAATGGCGTGGGCCGAGGGCAGCAATTTGGCGGCCGGACCCGGCTTGGTCCGCAACACGTAATGCTGGCCGTTGGCATTGATCTTGAAGGTCGGATTCGATTGTCCGCCTTTGAATTGCTCGATCGTGAGCGGTCCCGAAAAACCATCGACATGGCGCGACAGGTATTCCTGCAAGGCCCCAAGGTCGAATTGCTGTCGTTCGGCGACGGGCATGGTGCCCATAAATTCTTCAAACATCGGGTCTCCTGGGTGCTTGTTTTTTGTATTCTACCTGAACGAATCGTACGACCGTACTATTTGATTGGCATCAGGTGTTGTCCATGAGGGAGTGGTTTAGGGATCGCGCCGTGGAGTCGAGGTGGCACTGGCGCATTGCGCGCCGATTCAGTTGCTCGGGGATTCTCTGACAAGGAGCTCGGAAATTTTTTGGATCAGATCAGCAACTGCAAGGGTCTTGCCGACGGGTTTACAAATCGGCGTCTTTGCCCCATAGCTGGTTCATGTTGAACCTGACTGACGCGGTATCGTTATGCAGGACCTCGCGTATTGCTGTCAATGTGCCCGATGTGTCGCGCTTGATGGGAAACGCCAGCGGGGCACCACGCGGGCCCAGCAGTGAATGCACGATAGGTGTGGTCGAACCACCCCCCTTGCTCGTCACAACGCCGACTTCGCCATTTTCCAGTCTGACGAATGTACCGCACGGGTAAATGCCTAACTCACGCAGGAACAAGGCAGACAAGTTGGCGTCAATCTTGTTTTTTTCGTTGAGCAAGATGTCGCGCAATGCCGCATTAGGCAGCATTTGCTTGCGATAACTACGCGGGACGACTCGGGCGCAATAACGGTCTGCTAGCGCGAGCAGCTTGGCATCGCTCAGAATGGCGTCACCTCGTGTTGCGGAATTGTATCCGCTGCCGTCTTCATTTTCGTGATGTTGCAAGATGCAGTTCAGCCA
>CANFED010000047.1 GCA_947445995.1 Oxalobacteraceae bacterium
CTGAATCGTTCCTGATCTGGCGTGGCGTGCGTCCTGATACGGCCCGTGTGCTGGTCGATCTGCGTGCGGCGCTTGGTGTATGAAAACTCTGCGCAAGTTCGTGTTGTTGCTGGTCGTCGTGCCGCTGGCCGTGGTGCTGGCTATCCAGGCGTATTTTTTCCTGCAAATCTGGTGGTGGGTTGACCACAATCCCACTTCGACCAGTTTCATGCGCGAGCAGGAATCGGTGCTGCGCGAAAAAAATCCCGACTTCAAGATCCAGTACAAATGGGTGCCGTACGACCGCATCTCGAACAACCTCAAGCGCGCGATCATCGCCTCGGAAGATGCGCATTTTTCCGAACACGAGGGCGTCGATTGGGACGCCTTGCAAAAGGCCTACGAAAAAAATAACCGCAGGGGCAAGGTCGTCTCCGGTGGTTCGACCATTACCCAGCAACTGGCCAAGAACCTGTTCCTGTCGGGCGAGCGCAGCTATGTGCGCAAGGGGCAGGAGCTGCTCATCACCTACATGCTCGAGTTCCTGATGGACAAGGAACGCATTTTTGAAATCTATCTGAACGTGATCGAGCTGGGTGTCGGCGTATTCGGTGCCGAAGCGGCGTCGCAGCATTATTTCCGGGTCTCGGCCGCCAGCCTCGGTGCCAGCCAGGCCGCGCGGCTGGCCGGCATGCTGCCGCGGCCAAGGTTCTACGACAAGAATCGCGGTTCCGGTTATCTGGCCGGACGGACCGGGTTGATCTTGCGGCGGATGGGGTCGGCGGAGTTGCCTTGACGTGACATGCCGGCGGGTGGGTGCGGGTTAGCCAAAGCCAAACGTCGACTGGCCGTGCCCACGCGACGAACTCACCGCTCACCAGCAGGTTGATATCTCTCCATCATGTTCTCGGTTTTTGTTATCTGCCCATCACTGATGGACGCAAGATAAAGCTGCGGCACGCATCGATGTCGGCATTGCTCACGCCATAGCGCGCAAACACCTGTTCCCACTGCCGCACCTGCGCCAGCACGTCATCTACGATGTCGTTTGCTTCAGCAGATTTCAGCATGAAGCGCCCGCAATCGGACAGCGCGTTCGATAGCAGTGATTGCGCACCCTGTTTCCCCAGTCGTAGCGACTGGTATCCCACTCCAAGTAATTGCGGTTGCAAGTCAAATGCCGGGGATAAATTCCAATGGCCTTGCTGGAACAGCAGCGCGTGGTTCTTTTCATGATCATCCGTGTTTTCGAGCAGGACGTTGAAGATCATGCGCCGGAACAGTTGCTGACAGTCTGCTTGCGGTGCCCGAGCCTCTCGGCGCAGCACGTCGGCCAGATCGGCGTAGCCCATGTCGCCTTCCCTGAGTCCGTCGGCGATGAGCAGGGTTCTGGCGCTGGCGAAGTGGATGCGTTGTCCGGCATCACGGTCAAAGCGTCGAACCAGAAGTACATGCTGGCCGGGCAGGGCAATCAATTCGGAAGCCGCAACGGTAATGCCACACAGGCCAGCCAGTTGCAGACTGGCGTGCTCGATGGCGGCGACATCAACCTGATCTTCCCGGTCGGGGAATTTGGCGATCCAGTCGGCTTCACGATGACGTATGACGGCTTTCGGGCGCGCACCACCGACGCTGGAACCCGGTCGCATACGAGGCCATCGACACTGCCGGATCGCCCGCTTCGAGCTTGCGCAAGGTCGGGATCGAGATTTGCATGCGTTGGGCAAACGCCGCCAGCGATTGCTTGCGACGCTTGCGTGCAATGCGCAGATGTTCGCCGAGCTGGCGCAGGTTGCGCTCGACGGCGGCGGGTAGTGGGGAGGCGATAGGACGATCTGTGGACATGCAACCAGAATTGTCAATTTCTTCGAAAAAAGCAATTATAGTTTGCTATTTTGATGTGACTACTTCGCCCTGTACCAGCCAACCTTACACCGGACTTGCTTCCACCCGGCTGATCAGCACCGTCGCAATCCGGCGGTCCAGCATGGCCGCAATCTCAAAGCGCAGGCCATCGAGTTCGATCGCGTCGCCAACCGCAGGCAAGGTCGCAAACCGCGCCAGCAAGAAGCCGGCGATCGACGTGTAGTCGTCGTCGTCGGTCACCAGCACATCCGTTTCCAGCACTTGTTCGAGATAGCGCAAATCGGCGCTGCCGGCGACCTGCCAGTGGTTGGCCGCCAGCAGTTGCACGGTCGGTTGCTCGTCTTCGTCGGGGAATTCGCCAGCGATGGCTTCGAGGATGTCGTGTGGCGTGACCAGACCCTGCAGGGTGCCGTATTCATCGGTGATCACGATCAGTTTCCCGGATGAGCGCTTGAGTTCTTCGATGGCTTTCATCACGCCGATCGAGTCCGGCAGGATGATAGGCGGGTGCACGCTGCCGTGTTCGTCGATCCTGCCGTTGAGGTCGAGGTCACCGATCAGATCCTTGGCGCGGGCCACGCCGATGATGTTGTCCATTTCGCCGCGCGATACCGGAAAGGTACTGTGCGGTGTTTCGAGAATCTGGCGACGGATTGCCGCGGCGTCTTCGTCGAGATTGATCCACGACATGTCCGAACGCGGCGTCATGATCGAGCGGATCGACCGTTCGGCAAGGCTCAGCACCCCGCTGACCATGTTGCGTTCGTCGGCACCGAAAGTGGTTGGTTCGGCGACCGGTTCGGTGCTGGCGGCCTGCTCGCTCTGTTCGGCACGGGTGCGGCTGCCGAGCAGGCGCAGGATGGCTTCCGCAGTGCGGTCACGCAGCGGCACGTGGGCAGCCTTGCGCATGAAATTGCGCTGCATCAGCTGGTTGAAGAATTCGATCAGGATCGAAAAGCCAATCGCCGCATACAGGTAGCCCTTCGGAATCTTGAAGCCAAGACCTTCGGCGACCAGGCTCAGGCCAATCATCAGCAAAAAGCTCAGGCACAACACCACCACAGTCGGATGCGCATTGACGAAGCGCGTCAGTGGCTTCGACGCCAGGATCATGATCGCCATCGAAATGATCACGGCCGCCATCATCACGCCGAGTTCATCGACCATGCCGACGGCGGTAATGACGGCATCGAGCGAGAACACCGCATCGAGCACGACGATCTGGGCGATCACCACGCCGAGGCTGACATAGACCCGCGGGCCGCTTTGTACATGGGTGATGCCTTCGAGGCGCTCATGTAATTCCATCGTGGCCTTGAACAGCAGGAACAGGCCACCCAGCAGCAAAATCAGGTCACGCCCGGAGAAGCTCAGCGGGCCGAGCGAAAACAGCGGTGTGGTCAGAGTCACCAGCCACGAAATCATCGTCAGCAAACCGAGTCGCATGATCATCGCCAGTGACAGGCCGATCAGGCGGGCCTTGTCGCGCTGGTGCGGCGGAACCTTGTCCGCCAGGATCGCGATAAAAATCAGGTTGTCGATGCCGAGTACGATTTCGAGGACGACGAGTGTTAATAATCCTACCCAGATAGTCGGGTCGAAGAGCCATTCCATGTGATGCCTTGTGCAATAAGAGAGAGAAGAAACGCGCGCGCAGGCGCAGACCGGAGCAGCCCGGAAATCAGAGTTGAAAGCGGAGAATGTCGCGCCGAGGCGGCGGTTTCGGAACCGGGAAAAACAGGTCGCGCGGGATCGTCGGTACATAGGCCGGCGAGAGCGTCACGGTCTCGGCACTGCGCAAGCAGGAAGCACTCGGGCTGGTCAATGCGCTCAGATCAGCGCTGGCAAGGGGCAAGTTGATGTCGTCGTCGACGACCGATTGCGGGCAGGACGACACCTTCTCGGCGGCAGGAGAATGAGCAGGTGCGGGAGCAGGGAAGTTGAATCCGTCGGCAAGCAGTTGCAACGGAAACAGGCACATCAGGCACAGGACGAATACTCGTCGCATAAATTCCGGCAAAATTTCGAAGGCCTGAGTATAACCACAATCGCGGCCTGCGCTTTAACCTGAGATTTAAACGCGCTCTGCCGCTCCCCGCGACCCGGCGCTCACATCGTTGCAATCATCGCCGCCACGATCAGCTCAGGGCGAGGTCTTCGAAGACGATCCGTGCTGCGGCGATGGTCTCGTCGATGACCGCATCGTCATGCTGTGCCGACACAAAGCCGGCTTCGAACGCGGCCGGGGCGAAGTACACGCCATGATCCAGCATGCGATGGAAAAATGCATTGAAACGGGTCTTGTCGGTGGCCATCATCGCGGCAAAACTGTCTGGTACCTGCGCTGAAAAATACATGCCGAACATGCCGCCGATGGCATCGGCGCAGAACGCGACGCCGTGTTCTGCAGCCGCGCTCGTCAGGCCTTGTACCAGGCGCAGCGTCTGCGCAGACAGCCCCTCGTAAAAGCCGGGCACCTGAATCAGCTTGAGCGTCGCCATGCCAGCGGCCACGGCCACCGGATTGCCCGACAGCGTGCCCGCCTGGTAGACCGCGCCGACCGGTGACATCTGCTGCATCAGGTCGGCCCGTCCTCCGAACGCGGCCACCGGCAAGCCGCCGCCAATGACCTTGCCCAGTGCCGTCAGGTCCGGCACGATGCCGTAGATGGATTGCGCGCCACCTAGCGCGACCCGGAATCCCGACATCACTTCATCGAAAATCAGCACGGTGCCGTACTCGGTGCAAAGCCGGCGCATCGTTGAGAGGAATTCCGGTGTCGCCTTGATCAGGTTCATGTTGCCGGCGACCGGTTCGACGATGACGCAGGCGATCTCGTTGCCCATGTCGCGGAAAGCTTGTTCAAGCTGCTCCGGATTGTTGTAGTCGAGGACCAGTGTGTGCTTGACGAAGTCCTGCGGCACGCCGGCCGAGGTCGGATTGCCGAAGGTCAGCAAGCCACTGCCGGCTTTCACCAGCAGCGAATCGGCATGGCCGTGATAACAGCCTTCGAACTTGATGATCTTGTCGCGACCGGTTGCACCGCGCGCCAGGCGCAACGCGCTCATTGTCGCTTCGGTGCCGCTGGAGACCAGCCGGACCTGCTCGATCGACGGCACCAGCCGGCAGATTTCTTCTGCCATCAGTACTTCGCCTTCGGTGGGCGCACCGAAACTCAGGCCCAGCGCGGCGGCATCCTGCACTGCCTTGATCACGACCGGATGGGCATGGCCGACAATGGCCGGGCCCCACGAGCCGATGTAGTCGGTGTAGCGCCTGTCATCGGCATCCCAGAAATACGGACCGCTGGCGCGGGTGACGAAGCGCGGCGTACCGCCGACCGAACGAAAGGCGCGTACCGGCGAATTCACGCCGCCTGGCGTGGTCAATTGGGCACGGGCGAACAGGGTGTCGTTATTGGAGCTCATGAGTGGCATCGGCATTCAGAAAAAATCAGTGTGGGGGCGCTGCTTCGGGCGTGGCATCGGTATCGGCGTCGACGTCGATATCCTGTGTCGCTTCGCGCGCCCAAAAATAGCGGTCCGGAATCAGCTTGCCCATGCCCAGGCGCTGGGCACCGAGCAGGGCAGCATGGGTAAATTCTTGCGCCTCGAAAACCGCTTCCGGGGCTTCCAGTCCATTTGCCATCAGCGCTGCAATGGCTGCCGACATGGTCGAACCGGCACCGGTGAACGCACCCGGCAGGCGCGGCCAGTTGTCCTGACGGATCAGGCCGCCATCGCTGTAGAGCGTATTCGTGACTTCATTGGCCGCGCCCGGCGTGCCGGTCACCAGCAGGAAAGCACAACCCAGTTCGATGACATGCAGCGCGTCGATCTCAAGGGTGTCTTCGATGGTCGGTTCGCGCCAGGTTTCGGCCAGCTGGTCCAGTTCGCCGGCCGATAGCAGCAGCAGCGTCGCTTGCGGCAGCAGTAACTCGCGGATGGCCATCAGGACATCATCGCCGTCCTGGACATCATCCGGGATGGCGGTGATGAACGGATCGAGGATGAGAGGGATTTCCGGATAGTCGGACACGATCTCGGCGATGACCGAGACGTTTTCAATGCTGCCGACGGCACCGACCTTGAAGGCGGCCACGGCCATGTCTTCGAGCACGACGCGGGCTTGATCGGATACCCAGTCCGATTCGGTGATCTCCATGTCTTCGATTTTGGTGGTGTCGCTAATGATCAGCGCAGTAACCACCGACAGACCATGACAGCCCATTGCAGCGAAGGCGGCAATGTCGGCCTGAATGCCGATGGCACCAATGGGATCGGCGGCGCCGAAGGAAAGGACAATGGGAGAAGTTTGGATTTGCACGGCGGGTAGATTAAGATGGCGACTTCGCATTTTACTTGATTGAAGGGCAGCCAACTGTGAGTAACAACGCAACGTCGGACGTAACAGCAAAGCAGGACTATCAGACATGGATGTGCCTGATTTGTGGATGGGTGTATGACGAGGAGGCCGGTTTGCCCGAAGAAGGTATTGCGGCGGGAACCCGTTGGGCCGATGTGCCGATGAACTGGACCTGCCCGGAGTGCGGGGCCCGCAAGGAGGATTTCGAGATGGTAACAATGTGAGAAGGTTGTGACTGGTTACAGACAGATGCGAGACAGATGCGCGCCCTGCTGCAGGGCGTGATTTGATAATCGGCAAGCTATGTTAAAAGTTGGTAAGAAGCATCTTGCCTTTTCGCTGAGTTGCGATTTATATTGACTCAAGTTAATTGAGATCACGCCATGACAACAGCTCCCGAATCGCAGGAAAATGCCAGTCTGAAAATCATGGTGATTGACGACAGCAGCACCATCAGGCGTTCTGCCGAAATTTTCCTGGGGCAGGCCGGTTATCAGGTAGTACTCGCCGAAGACGGTTTTGATGCACTGGCCAAGATGAGTGATACCAGGCCCGCCTTGATTTTCTGCGATATCCTGATGCCTCGGCTGGACGGCTACCAGACCTGCGCACTGATCAAGAAAAGTGCGCGATTCCATGCCACGCCGGTCATCATGCTGTCCTCCAAGGACGGCTTGTTCGACCGGGCTCGCGGCACACTGGTCGGTTCCGATGCGTACCTGACCAAACCCTTTACCAAAGACAGCCTGCTGAAAATCGTGCGTGAATTTACCGCGTCCGTACAACCGGTCCTGGTTCTACCTGAAAGCCTCTGATGGCCATCCACAAAATCCTGATTGTCGACGATTCGCCGACCGAACGTTACTTCCTGACGGAAGTGCTGGTCAAAAACGGATTTTCAGTTGCGACGGCCGAAAATGGCGAAGAAGCGCTGCTCAAGATCAAGGCCGACAAGCCGCAACTGATCTTGATGGATGTCGTGATGCCCGGCCAAAACGGTTTTCAGGTGACCCGTGCCATTTCGCGCGATCCGGAAACCAAGGATGTACCAATCATCATTTGCACCAGCAAAGGTCAGGAAACGGACCGCATCTGGGGATTACGTCAGGGCGCGCGCGACTACATCGTCAAGCCTGTTGACCCGCACGAGTTGCTGGCTAAAATCGCAGCGCTTGGCTAGCCCGGCAGTCATGAACATGTCCGATATCGAGCTGGTACCCACGCAAGCGGATCGTGTTGAGCGGACTTACAGCAAGCCGGATGCGCAAGCGCGACGGCAGCGAATGCGCGATTTCCAGTCGCAACTGGCAGTGCGGATGCAGGAGGCGCGTACCGGCGTGCACGAACAGACCCGCCAGCTCGGCTTGCAGATCGGGCCCGAGCATTGCCTGTTGAGTCTGCGCGAGGCCGGCGAGATCGTTGCTGTCGGCACGATCGCCCCGGTGCCGCTGACGCATCCCTGGTTTCTTGGATTGGCCAATGTGCGTGGCAACCTGCTCAGCGTGGTGGACCTCGCGCAGTTGTGCGGCCACGGTGCCACGGTGATCGACAAACAGGCACGCATCATCGCGTTCGGCGCGTCGCTGTCGTTCAACGGTGCGGTGCTGGTGTCGCGTGTGATGGGTTTGCGTGATGTCGCCGCAATGACCGTGCACAGCGATCCGGCCAGTCGCCAGGCGGCCTGCCTCTATCGTGACGCCGACGGCATAGTGTGGCGGCAGCTCGATGTGTCTGCGCTGATCGCAGATCCGCAATTTCTTCAAGTTGGTTCATGATGGCCAGGACACCGGCGCACCGGTAAGACAACAGAATTCAGGAGACTCGTTAATGGCATTCAAGCTTCCCTTATTTTCTGGCGCTCCAGCTGGTGCCGATCCGCTGACCCAGTCGACAATATCCCGCGAGTCTGGCCAAAATGCGACCTTTATCGGTGACGTGCTCGAAAGTCGTGGCGATATTTCGTTGCCGTTGATCGGCAACCTGCCACTGCAGGAACAGGTGCGCGTGTTGTTCCTGCTGATGGCGGCAGCACTGGTGGCCGTCGGGATATTCGTCTTCCTCAATGGCAGTTACGCGAGTCAGACGTCAACGCAGAATCAGATTGCCGGCAACGCGCTAATGCATACGCAGCGTCTGGGCAAGGCCGTTCCGAATGCCATTCAAGGCAATCGCCAGGCCTTCACGCAGCTCGACGAGTCGCGTATCGAATTCAATCGCGACCTTGATGTGCTGAGCAACGGTGGCATGTTCCAGGGGCGCAGTATCCCTACTCCGGATGCGGCGATGGCACCACTGCTCGCACAGACCCGCCAGCTCTGGAGCAACACCGACAAGGCGGCGGCCACCATCTTCAAGTTCAAGAAAGAGCTGTCCGGTTTCGGCGCGACGCTCCGGCAACTCAACGCACTGTCGCCGAACCTGCTTGAACTGACCGAACAGATCGCGTCGCTGAAGGTGCAGAGTGGTGCCTCGCCTCGCGAAATCTCCGCCTCCGGTCAACTGGTCATGCTGACACAGCGTCTGGGCCGAAGCGCCAACGAATTCCTGACCTCCGAAGGCGTCAATCCAGAAACCGCGTTCCTGCTTGGCAAGGACGTCAACACCTTTCGCGACATCACCGAGGGGTTTCTCAATGGCAGCGAGGTACTGCGCCTTGGTGCCACCCGCGATAAGGATGCTCGCGACAAATTGCTCGAACTGCAGACGATGTTTGTGACCTATCAGGGTGCGGTCTCGACGATTCTCGCCAACTTGCAAAATTTTATCGCCGCCAAGCAGGCCGAGCAATTGATCTTCAATGAAAACGAAAATCTCAGGCAGCGCGTCAGTACGCTGCAGCAGTCCTACCGCGACCGGCAGGATGCGCAAGCGTGGCCGCTCTATGCGATGGTCTTGAGCGCCTTTCTGGCCGTGACGGCGGCGATCGGGATTGCGCTGGTATTGCTGCAGGACAGTCGCAACAGGCGCAAGGACTCCGATGTACAGCGCCGGCAAGCCGAATTGCAGCGCTTCGAGGCAGAACGGCGACAGGATGAAGCCCGTAGCGCCAACGACCAGAATCAGGCTGCGATTTTGCGCCTGATGAATGAACTGCAGGAAGTCGCCGATGGCGACCTGACCGTGCAGGCCACCGTCTCCGAAGACATTACCGGTGCCATCGCCGACTCGGTCAATTACACGGTCGAAGAATTGCGCGGACTGGTCGGGCGCGTCACCGATACCGCCGAACAGGTGACCTCGGCATCGAACCAGGCCCAGCAAATTTCGACGGCCCTGTTAAACGCATCGCAACGTCAGTCGCGCGAAATCCAGGAGACCGGCCAGGCCGTGCTCGACATGGCATTGCAAATTACCGACGTCTCGAAATCGGCGAACGAGTCGGCGGACGTTGCGCGGCAGTCGGTGAGCGCCGCCGACGAAGGTGCACAAGCGGTGGAAAACGCCATCAAGGGCATGCACGAAATCCGCGAGCAAATTCAGGAAACCTCGAAGCGCATCAAGCGTCTGGGCGAGTCATCGCAAGAGATCGGCGAGATCACCGAACTGATTTCGGACATTACTGAACAGACCAACGTGCTGGCGCTCAATGCGGCAATTCAGGCGGCCTCGGCTGGCGAAGCGGGACGGGGCTTTTCGGTCGTGGCCGAAGAAGTGCAGCGTCTGGCTGAACGCTCGGGCGAAGCGACCAAGCAGATTGGTGCTCTGGTGCGCACCATTCAGACCGATACCCATGATGCGGTGGCTGCAATGGAAAAGTCGACTCAGGGCGTGGTCGAGGGAGCGCGGCTGTCGGATGCGGCGGGTACGGCCTTGTCCGATATCCGGCGCGTCTCGAACCGGCTGGCAGAACTGATTCACGGCATTTCGGTATCGACCGAGCTGCAGGCGACTTCAGCCAATGGTGTGGCGCAGAATATCCAGAACATCCTGAGCGTGACCGAGCAGACCCAACAAGGTACGCAACAAACCGCCGCATCGATCCGCGAACTGGCAAGATTGGCCGAAGAACTTAAAAATTCAGTGTCACGTTTCAGGGTTACGGCCTGAACGGCACCGAATCAACGATGTTGACGAGATGTCCTTCACGGGACGGATCGCTTTTTGAATCCCCGCGAGGTAGTCATGAGCTCCCAAAACAGTGTCACTGCACCCGGCGTGCGGGACAACTTCGATGCCGGATCGCTGTCCTGGATCATGGCGGAAATCCGCGAAGCGCTGGACCAGTCGAAGGCCGCTTTGGCCGAGGCAATTCGGCAGGATGACGATGCCCGTCCAACCACGCTGCGCCATGCCCGCGCCTTCCTGCATCAGGCGCATGGTGCCTTGCAGATCGTCGATATTGAAGGCGTCACGATCATTACTGAAACGGCGGAAGACGTGCTTGAGCGGATGGAGTCCGGCCAGGTGGAGGTCACGCCGCAAGCCGGACAGGCGCTCGACAATGCCTATCAGGCCTTGCTGGCCTATCTCGATGAATTGCTGACGGGCGTGCCGCAACAGCCGGTGCGGCTGTTCCCGTATTACCGAGCGCTGCTCGAATTGCGTGGTGCCGAACGGATCCATCCTGCCGACCTGTTCTTCCCGAACCTGGCGGTGCGTCCGCAAGCGGTGCTGGCCGGTATTGCTGGAGCGGTGCCGGTCAATTATCCCCAGCTGCGCAAGCGTTTCGAGATCGCTTTGCTATCCTTCCTGAAAAAAACCGGCGAGCCGGCACTGCTCAGTGTGTCCGAGATGCTGGAGATCATCGAACGGATCGAACAGGCACAGCTCACGCCGCAGACGCGGAATTTCTGGTGGGTGCTGCGGGCATTCGCCGAGGGGGTCGCGGCGGACCAGATTCCGGCCGAACGGTATGTCAAACAACTGTTTGCGCGTATTAACCTGCAAATTCGCCGTCTCAGCGAAGGCTCGGCCAGTATTGCCGAACGGCTGATGTGTGATGCGCTGTTCTTCATTGCCCGTATCGAGCATCCGTCGGTGCTGGCACAACAGGTCCGCGAGGCCTATCAGCTCGAAGGGCGGGTGCCACAGGACTACGCCCGGCCGCGCTACACCGCTGTCGATAGCGACGCCTTGCAGCAGGCGCGTGAACACCTGACGCATGCCAAGCAACTATGGAATCGACTCGCTGCTGGCGATGCCAGCATGGCCGCTGCATTCGAGGCCGACATGCATCACCTGGCCGTGGCGGGTGGCCGTCTGGGCGCGCCAGCGCTGGCCAAGTTTCTGAGTGAATTCAACGGCATTACGCGGCATGCCGCGCACAGTCGGCCAGGCGATCAGCTCGGCCTCGATGTCGCGACCTGTTTGCTGTTCGTCGATAACGCGCTGGCCAATCTGACATGTCTTGATGAACACTTCGCAGCGCGCGCCGATGCACTGAGTGCGCGTCTGCTGTCGCTGGTGGCTGGCGATGCGCCACCTCCCGCCGATAGCTGGCTTGACGATATGTCGCGTCAGGCGCAACAGCGCCAGACCATGGCCGTGCTGGCGGTCGAGATGCAATCAAATTTGCGGCAGGTCGAAAAAACGCTCGAAGACTATTTTCGTGATCCGCGCGACAGCGCCAGCCTGCCGTCGCTCGGTCTCCTGTTGCACCAGATCGGCGGTGCGCTCGCGGTACTCGATCAACCGGAAGCGACACGAGCGGTGCGGCATGTCGAACAGGCGGTGCAGGCCTTTGTCGACAGTCCCGCCGGGGCCGTGCCTGACGTCGCGGCGCATTCGGCGGTGGCACAAAATATCGGCGCGCTGAGTTTTTTCATCGAGACGCTGCAACTGCATTCCGATGCCGCCAGGGGTGGTTTCCGCTTCGATGACGAGCAAGGCGTGTTCCGTGCCGACATGACCGGAAAAAAGCCAACGCCTGAGCAGGCAACGGCACATGAAGGGAGCGCCTCATTGCCTCCCCATCATGCCTTTGCTCAGGCTAGCCTCAATGCCGACGGAAGCGAGAACGATCTTGCCGGCCTGCCCGCCGCGCCGGAAGCGGCCACGGTCGAACAGGAAATGCGTCAGCATCAGCAACATGCGGCCGACCTGGCCGTCGCGCTGATCACGCAACCGGACGACTCCGGGCTTCAGAAGCAATTACGCGATGTGCTGCAACAGGTCCAGCGCGACGCCCGTCTGCTCGATCATCACGAGGCAGGTGCGCAGGCTGCAGCGGCGCTGGCGCTGCTGGCGCAACCGGACTTCATCGCCGTGTCCGGCGCGCTGGCCGGAGTGTTGCCTGGCGGTGTGGTGACGTCAACGGATGCGGTCGCTGCCGTTGCCAGCGCCGGGTCCGTCGCTGCGGAAGAGCCAGCACCGCAGTCCGAAGCCGCCGTCGATGCCGAACTACTGGAAATATTTCTTGGCGAAGCCGTCGAGGTGCTGGGAGCGGTTCGTGCAACGCTGCCGCAATTGCACGCCGATACGCACGATAAATTGTGCATGGCCACCTTGCGGCGTGGTTTTCATACGCTCAAGGGCAGCGGTCGCATGGTCGGTCTGGACGCACTCGGCAATGCCGCCTGGAGTATCGAAAAAGTCCTCAACCGGTGCATTGCCGACGAAGCAGGCGGCACCCCGGACTTGCTCGAACTGGTCGGGCAGGCTGAACAGGTACTCACCGCGTGGGTGGGCGAACTCAGTGCCGATGGCCATTCGGACCGTGACGGATTGGCGCTGATTGACGCGGCACAACGACTGCTGGACGGCACGTCCGAAGCGGTCGATGTGCCGCCTGTCGAGGACGGAGTTCTGCTTGTCGAAGCGATCTCCGAGGCCGACGTTCCTGTCCCGGTTGACGACCTGCCCACAGTGCCTGCGCTGCCGGTGCCGATTGCCAGCATGGCCGAGGTGATTGCCTTTCCAGGTGTGCCAGCACCGGTGCATGACGACAGTGTCCGCCGCATCGGCGACCTGGAGATCAGCCAGAATCTGTACAGCATCTATCTGGCTGAAACCGATGATCTGGTGCGCGTGCTGTCGCATGATCTCGGCGAATGGCGGCATGAGCCGGAGCGCCGCGTGTCGGTCCATTCGGTGCATGCAGCTCATTCGCTGGCGGGGAGTTCTGCCACGGTCGGCTTCAAGGCGATGCAGGAACTGGCGCACGGTCTGGAAAATATCCTGCAACTGCTGGCGCGCAAAAGCGTGGTGATGGAGCCCGCCGATTTCGACCAGATCGCGCAATGTCTGGTGCTGATGAAAAGCATGCTGCACGAGTTTGCGCTGGGCGACTTGCCGTTGCCGCAGCCGGTCCAGCTCAATTTACTGGCGGCGCTGATGCATGACCTGGATAGCCGTATCGTTGCGGTCGTCCCGTTTGAGACCGATGCCGAAGAGCCAGTCGGCGAGACGACAGACGCGGTCGCGTCGGATTTCCCTGTTGCCACGCCAGTCAGCGACGAACTCGATACTGATTTGCTGCCGGTTTTTATTGAAGAAGGAAGCGATCTTTTGCCGCAAATGGGTGCGGCACTGCGCGCCTGGCAAGAATCGCTGGCCAGCAAAAAACTGCCGCAATCGGTGCTGCGCCAGCTCCACACGATCAAAGGCAGTGCCCGCATGGCTGGTGCAATGAAGCTGGGGCAGTATCTGCACGACACCGAAAGCCAGATAGAGACCCTGCTGCAAGGTGGTCACCCGGATCGCGCGGCACTCGATGCGTTGCTGGCGCGACACGACTACAGCTTGTTGCTGTTCGAGTTATTGCAGGAGCCGGCAGGTGCCGCGGTGGCCGCGCTGCTTCCCGAGCCGGCCGTACCCGATGCGGTTGCGCCGGCGTTGTTGCCGCTGTCCGGGTTTGATCAGGCGACAGTGCCGTCCGCATTCGCCGCCGGCACCGCGCCAATGGTGCGCGTACGGGCCGACATCCTCGACCGTCTGGTGAATCAGGCCGGCGAAGTATCGATCTCCCGGTCCCGGCTGGAAACCGAAGTCGATACCTTGCGCCAGTCGCTGGTTGAACTGACCGACAACGTCGCCCGCTTGCGCCAACAACTGCGCGAAATTGAATTGCAGGCCGATAGCCAGATCGCCTCCAGGATGGCGCAATCGACCGACGGCGTATTTGATCCGCTCGAATTTGATCGCTACACGCGCTTGCAGGAGCTCACCCGGATGATGGCCGAGAGCGTCGGCGATGTCGCCTCGGTCCAGCAAAATCTGACTCGCACCGTCGAGCAGGCCAGCGTTGACCTGGTTGTGCAGGCACGCCTCACGCGGGAGTTGCAGCAAGATCTGATGCGGGTGCGCATGGTGCCTTTTTCCAGTATCGCCGAACGCCTTTACCGCGTGGCACGCCGGACCTCAAAGGAAGTCGACAAGCGCGTCAACCTCGATATCCGTGGTGCAAGTGTCGAGATTGATCGTGGTGTGCTGGAAAAAATGGTGGGTCCGTTCGAACATCTGCTGCGCAATGCCATCGTCCACGGCATCGAAAACCGCGAGCAGCGCCGCGCCGCCGGCAAAAGTGAAACCGGTGAGTTACGCGTCGAAATCCGGCAGGAAGGCAACGAGGTCATGTTGCAATTTACCGATGATGGTCGCGGCCTGGACCTGCAGCGCATCCGCAGCAAGGCGCAGGCGACCGGCCTGTTGCCGCCCGAGCACGACCTCACCGAGGCAGAGTTGACGGACCTGATTTTCAATCCGGGTTTTTCGACGGCAACGGAAGTCACCGAGCTGGCCGGGCGCGGCATTGGCATGGACGTGGTGCGCTCCGAAGCCGGCAGTCTCGGTGGCCGGATTGCGATCGCCTCGCAAGCAGGACAGGGCGCCCAATTCACGATTCATCTGCCGCTGACCCTGGCCGTGACCCAGGTCGTCATCGTCCGGACCGGCGAGAAAATTTATGCGGTGCCATCGGTGCTGGTCGAACAGGTCCAGCAGCTCAAGGCCACGGCGCTGGCCACGGCCTACGACGAGGGCGCGATCCAATGGCAGGGTCAGCGTGTACCGCTGTTTTATTTGCCGACGTTGCTGGGCGATCGCCAGACTCTCGCGGTGACTCAGCAATACGCGCCGCTGATCATCATGCGCAGCGGCAAGGACCGGGTCGCCATCCATGTCGATGACATCCAGGGCAATCGTGAAGTTGTCGTCAAGAACATCGGTCCGCAACTGGCGCGCATGGTCGGCATTACGGGTGCCACGGTGCTGGGTTCCGGCGAAATCGTCCTGATCCTCAACCCGGTGCCGCTGGCGCAACGGATGCTGCTCGACGTGGCGCGTACGCAGGCCATCGACAGCGTGGATGTGGTTCCCCACGTTCGTCAGGTGGTACAAGGTTTGCAGTCGCAGCCCATTGTCATGGTGGTCGATGATTCGGTGACGGTGCGGCGTGTCACGCAGCGCTTGCTTGAGCGTGAAAGCTATCAGGTGGTGCTGGCCAAGGACGGCATCGATGCGCTTGAAAAATTACAGTCGATCACGCCGGACATCATGCTGGTCGATATCGAGATGCCGCGCATGGACGGCTTCGACCTGACCCGCAATGTCCGTGGCGATGAACGGACCCGCCATATCCCTATCATCATGATCACTTCGCGCACGGCGGCCAAGCACCGTAACTATGCGATGGAGCTGGGGGTTGATGCTTATCTGGGCAAGCCGTATCAGGAAACCGATCTGCTGGCGGAGATTCATGAGTTTCTGGATCGTAAAGTGGCGGGGGGGTGATGGGTTGGTTTGCATTGCGGAGGGGCATTGCACCGTCTGCGGTAGCTGATTCTGTATGCGCTTCGTCATGACCAAGCCGGGGGCGGCCCGGCAGCCGGACCGCCATGCGGTCCCTTCTGTTTGCTTCGCCAAAAAGAAGTAACCAAGAAAAAGGCGACCGCGAGACTGCTGCCCTTCGGGTTCCCAAAAGCCGGAGCCAGTCAGGGGGAGGGCCGCAAACTCGCTTCCCTTGCAGGGCGCAGATTCGCTTGCAAGCGAATCCCGTTACGCCGGCGGATCGCATGCGATCCGAAACCCCTGCTCCACCTCAGA
>CANFED010000048.1 GCA_947445995.1 Oxalobacteraceae bacterium
AAGTTCGTAGTGGCGTTGCTGCTTTGCTTGATGGGCAGCACCGTCTCAGCGCAGCAGCTCGATGACGCCGAGGCCCGGTTTTTTTTGATGCGCACCGGCTTTGCGCCAGATCGTGATGAGGTGGCTCGTTACAGCCGGCTGTCGCGACGACAGGCCGTCGAGCAGATACTGGCCGAGACGCGCGCCACCGCAGCCACGCCAGCACCCGGATGGACTGACGAACCGCCCCTCTCTTCTCTGAATTTTAAGGACAAGTCCGACGACGAGAAAAAAGCGCTGCGCGAACTGGAGCAGCGTCATGCCTTTGAACTGCGCGGATGGTGGCTGCGCGAAATGCTGTCGACACCGACGCCTCTCACCGAGCGCATGACCTTGTTCTGGCATAACCACTTTACGTCCAGCCAGCAAAAAGTCCGTTCAACCCAGCTAATGTTTCGGCAAAACAGTTTGTTGCGCCAGCAGGCGTTAGGCAACTTCGGTAGCCTGCTGCATGCGATCGGACGTGATCCGGCGATGCTGCTCTACCTCGACAATTCCAGTAACCGCAAAGGCGTACCAAACGAAAATTTCGCGCGCGAAGTGATGGAGTTGTTCACGCTTGGCGAGGGCCAGTACGATGAGCAGGATGTCAAGGAAGCGGCCAGGGCATTGACTGGATGGAGCGTCGAGCGCGACACCGGTGAATTCAGGAGCAGGCCGAATGCGCACGACATGGGCAGCAAAACTGTCCTCGGTGTGAGCGGCAATCTGGATGGCGATGCGATGTTCGACATCTTGCTGGCGCAACCGGCCTGCGCCGAATATCTCGTTGCGAAGCTGTGGCGCGAATTCATTTCGCCGACTCCCGATCCGCGCGAGGTCAGGCGGATTGCCAGTCAATTTCGCGACAGCCGCTATGACATCAAGACCGCCTTGCGCGGGCTCTTTCTTGCACCGGCTTTCTGGGACGCGAGCAATCGGGCCACGCTCGTGAAGTCACCAGTCGAGCTGATCGTCGGTACGCTGCGTCAGTTCCACTTCAGTTATGACGATCCGTTGCCGTTCACTTTTGCAGTCGCACAGCTAGGCCAGAATCTGTTTAATCCGCCCAATGTAAAGGGCTGGCCGGGTGGTGACGCATGGATCAACAGCACGACGTTGCTGGCACGCGAGGCCGTGCTGGAGCGCCTGTTCCGCGCCACCGAGCAGCCTGCGGCAAGAGCGCGTGTGCTGATGCAGGACGGTGCCAAACTGCCTGGCCAGCAAGCCCTAGGCCGCGAGGGCAAGATCCGGTTTGCCAATGCGATGACACGGATCGGCTTCGATCCGCATGCGTGGCTGGCCGAGTTTGGCAGCGACGATGCGCTTGTTCCCGATCTGCCGCAGCGCCTGGCAATTCAGCGTGTCGTGCTGGCGCGCGAACCAAGTGCGCCTACCAATGCCGCCTTGCATGGCACCGCGTATTTGCGCAGTCTGGTGATGGACCCGGTCTATCAATTGAAATGAACAACCCCTGAAAGATGGCGATGCGACGACGCGATTTTCTACAATTTTCTGCCGGGCTGGGTGTCGCGTTTTTTGCGCCGACACGGGCGCTGGCCGGCAACCAGCCGGCCTATCGCAATCTGCTGATCCTGGTCGAACTGAAGGGTGGCAATGATGGCCTCAACATGGTCGTGCCCTATGCCGATCCAGCCTATTACACCTTGCGCCCGCGCATCGCGATCAAACGCGACGAGGTCTTGCAGCTCGATGCGACAACCGGCCTGCATCCGTCCTTGGTGTCGCTGATGCCGCTGTGGCAGGACCGGCAACTGGCTGTCTTGCAGGGTGTCGGTTATCCGCAGCCAAACCTGTCGCACTTTCGCTCGATCGAAATCTGGGATACCGCGTCGCGCTCGGATCAATACTTGCAGCAAGGCTGGCTGACACGCATGTTTGCGCGCCATCCCGCACCGACTTCGTTCAGTGCCGACGGCATCCTTATCGGCAGTCAGGAACTGGGACCGCTGTCCGGCGGTGCCCGTGCGGTGGCGCTGTCGAGTACCGATCAGTTCCTCGGAAATGCGCGCCTCGCGATGCCGGCCAACGTCCGTGGCAATGCCGCGCTGGAGCACCTGATGAAAGTCGAGACGGATATCGTCAAGGCAGCGGACGGCATGAAGCCGACGCAGGGCAAGATCGTCTTGCAGACCGTGTTTCCGAAGGGAGCTTTTGGCGATGTCGTCAAGACTGCTGCGCAGGTGATCGGCAACGCCGAACAAACCGGCAAGCCGGTGGCCGTGCTGCGCCTGACGCTGGGTAACTTCGATACGCACCAGAACCAGAACGGCACGCAAGCCGGATTGCTGACCCAGCTCGGCGAAGGATTGGTCGCCTTGAAATCCGCACTGATCGAACTTAATCGCTGGGACAGCACCGTCATTTCAACCTATTCGGAGTTCGGTCGTCGCCCGCGCGAAAACCAGTCCGGCGGCACCGATCATGGCACCGCGTCCGCGCACTTCGTACTGGGCGGACGTGTCAATGGCGGATTGCTGGGCGCAGCACCGCAGCTGAACCGGCTCGATGGCAACGGCAATCTCGGTCATGCGATTGATTTTCGGTCTGTCTATGCCAGCCTGATGCGGCAATGCTGGTCGATTGAAGACAGCGACATGGCCAGCGCCGGCATGCTCGACCTGGTCCGGACCTGATCGGCCCAGGCCAGTCCAGCTTAGTCCCGCACCTTGCCGCGCAAGGCCTTGATTGCACCGCGTCCGGTTTTCGCATCGACGCGTTTGCGTTGCGAACTGCGCGTCGGTTTGGTGGCGCGCCGCAAGGTCTGTACAACCAGCGCCTGCTGGATCAACTCCTGTAACCGGCGCAATGCTTCGGCCTTGCTTTGCGTCTGACTGCGACCGTTCTGCGCCTTGATGATGATCACGCCATCGCGCGTGATGCGCTGATCGTTTAATGCCAGCAAGCGCTCGCGACAATATTCCGGCAGTGACGAAGTCTTGACGTTGAAGCGCAAATGAATCGCCGTGGCGACCTTGTTCACGTTCTGTCCGCCCGGTCCCTGAGCACGGATGGCGGTCAGCTCGATTTCGCTTAGCGGCAAGCTGAGGTAATCGGTAATTTCGAGATTCATGATGAGCAGTTCGTTTGCAGTGTCATCGTGATGCCGCCAGCCTTGTCGTGGCGGCGGCCAATTGTTCGTACAGGTTGCCGTAAGCCTGATCCCATTGCTGCACCGCCTGCAACTGGCGTGCGACCGTCGCGGTATCGCCGCGCGCGATCGGACCCGTCAGTGCGCTCGCCGGCCCCAGACGAAATACATTCTCGGCGGTTTCGCGTGCCAGCGGCGTCAGCAATTCGAGAGCAACCTCCGCCGGAATGCCGGCGGCGACATACGCCTGTTGCGCCACCGACAGAACGCTGACCAGGTAATTCGACGCGAACACGGCAGCCGCATGGTAAAGCGTTTTTGATTCGGCGCGCAGCGGGATCAATCGGGCACCAATCCGCGTCAGCATTGGCGTGAGTAGCGCCATTGCCTCGGCATCGCCTTCCACACCGCAGCATGTTCCGGCAAAGCTGGCGGCAACACTTTGCGGATCTGCAAAGCTGCGGATCGGATGAATGCTGGCAACGGCAGCGCCAGTTGCCACGACGGCCTGCAGTATTCCCGAGTCCAGCGCACCGCTGCAATGCAAGACCACGGTGCCGGGCCCTGCGAGGCCGCTGGCGGCGAGTTGCGTACTGCAGAGTGCAATCTGATCATCGGGCACTGCCAGCAAAAATACTGTTGCCGGCGTGAGCTGCTCGAAGGCGTCCACCGGACGTCCCGCACCGATGAAATGAGCAGCCTGCTGCGCGCTTGATTGCGAGCGATTCAGGATATCGGCAATGGTCACAGCCTTGTGCGCATGGAGAACTCGTGCCAGCGTTTTTCCGAGACGCCCTGCGCCAAGAATGGTCAATGTCGTCGTGTGCGATGTGTTCAACGGGTTCCTTTTTTGTCGCGTTCAGTGTAGCGCAGCAGCATGGAACTGGCGCGAGCGGGTGAACACCAATAGACAGGAAAGTTTTCAATCAAATATTCAGGTGAGCGTCATGGAATTGGTATCGAATTTACGTTCTTCGATGGCCGCGACCAAATTAAATACCTCAATTGGCGACGTTGCCGTGTCGAGCCTCAACAACTGGAATAACACCTCGTTTTCCAAACTATGCCGAGGCGTATCCGAATCCGAGTTGTTGAAGCTATCGCAGAGCGGCGACCTGAATGCCGACAAGCGGGAGATTGCGTCGAATATTTACGAACAATGTTTTGGAGAATCTTCGGGCAACCACGTTTGATCTGCGACTACAGGGGTTGCCTGAAGCAAGCCACGCAGGAGTAGTGAATCGCGTTATTTCATTGATATAAAATTTTAGAGGAGAAAATCATGACAGTTCCGAGTATCGGTGGTGGCTTAAACATCAGCGGTTTAATGGGGGCACCACAGTCAACGCCAGCACTCGACCAGATGAGTTCGGCGGATCAAAAAAAGTTTTTGGAAAATCTGCTGGCCAGTTTGCAAAAAAAAAGCAAACCGACAGATGCATCCTCGCCGTCCCAATCTGGATCGGGATCGCCGTCATCAATTGGTGGTTCCAGCGCCGACGATAACAGCGCCGATGAGACACCCCTGGAACAAACTATCAGGAAGTTGCTGGGTAAATTAAAACATGGGGGGAAAATCACGTCGAAAGATAGTGCAGATTTGGCCGCCTTGATGAAGGGAAATCAAACCGATCAAGGACAAACTTCTGGCGGGCCTTCCACAACGTCCACAGGAGTGATAACCCCACTCACCGTACACTGAGAGCGGATGAGCCAAAGTAACCCGCGCTGATGAGAGGTCGCGTCGCGGAGACAGTTGGCAGCACAGTGAGACTCCTGGAACGTCCAACTTAGATCGATCACGACGCCGCGCGCCGTGATCGCAACCAAAAAACGATGTCAATACCGCCGCTACACGGCGACCACGCCGTCAAAGCGTTCCGTAACGCATTCCCGACTCGGTCCCGAAAAATACCGTTCTATAAGCCAGGCGCAGCGTTGCCAGCAATCCCGGCAGCACGTCGGCCAGTCGAGAGTGCGGGTACCGCGAAGCAGCGGCTAGCCCACACAAATTGGTATTGTCAGACCATCTGTTCGAGCGCTTCCTGCTGCTCGATCCACTGTGCTTCCAGTTCGGCCAGTTCTTTCTTGAAATACGCCTGATCGGTCAGTAGCGTTTTCAACTCTTTCTTGTTCGCGCTGTCATAGATTTCCGGATTGGCCAGTCGCTCGTCAATGACGAGTTTTTGCGCGGTGCGTTTGGCGATCTGCTCTTCGAGTTTTTTCAGCTTGTTTTCAATTGGCTTTTTGCGCGCAGCCAGCTTCTGGCGATCTTCAGCCTCGGCGCGTTTCTGGTCCTTGCTTGGTGCGGCTACCGTCGGCGGCGCGATGATGCTGGCCGATTTGGTGGTTACGGTTGGCAGCGCAGTGCCAATCGCATTGTTCTTGGTGGCCAGTTTGGTCTTGAAGAGCCAGTCTTTGTAATCATCAAGATCCCCATCAAAGGGCTGCAATTTGCCTTCGGCAACGATGATGAATTCATCGGTCGTGGCGCGCAGCAAATGGCGATCATGCGACACCACCACCAGCGTGCCTTCGAACTGCGCCAGCGCCATCGTCAGTGCCTCGCGGGTTTCCAGATCCAGATGGTTGGTCGGCTCATCGAGCAGCAGCAGGTTAGGCCGCTGCCAGACGATCAGCGCCAGTGCCAGACGGGCTTTTTCGCCACCGGAAAACGGCGCGATCTTGCTGGTGACCATCGGGCCGTTGAAGTTGAAGCTGCCGAGGAAGTTGCGCAGTTCCTGCTCTCGCACGGTCGGTGCAATGTGCGCCAGATGCCATAGCGGCGATTCTTCGTGGCGCAGCATTTCGACCTGATGCTGGGCGAAGTAACCGATGGCCAGACCCTTGCCGAACTGGGCATCGCCCGACAGCGGCATCAGTTCGCCGGCGATGGTCTTGATCAGCGTCGATTTGCCGGCACCATTCACGCCGAGCAAGCCGATGCGCTGGCCGATCTGTAGCGAGAATTTGATGTCCGAGACAATCGTCTTGGTTTCAACGGAGTGATCGGTCGTGCTCTCGATGCGGTAACCGGCATCGACGTTTTCCATCGTCAGCAATGGATTCGGTGCGCTGGCGGGCTCGCGGAACTCAAAGGAAAATTCAGCAGCGGCGCGCAACGGCGCGAGCTCATCCATCTTGGCCAATGCTTTCATCCGGCTTTGCGCCTGACGTGCCTTGCTGGCCTGGGCCTTGAAGCGGTTGATGAACGATTCGAGGTGCGAGCGCTGGCGTTGCTGCTTTTCGAGCGTGCCGGCAGCGAGGATCATTTGCGCGGCGCGCTGGCGTTCGAACGAACTGTAGTTGCCCGAGTAGCGCTTGAGCTTGCGCTCGTCGATATGCACGATCACGTTGACCACGCCGTCGAGGAAGTCGCGGTCATGGGAAATGATGATCAGCGTACCGGCATAGCGCTTGAGCCAGTCTTCCAGCCAGATGATGGCGTCGAGGTCCAGATGGTTGGTTGGTTCATCGAGCAGCAGCAGGTCCGACGGACACATCAGCGCTTGCGCCAGGTTCAGACGCATGCGCCAGCCGCCGGAAAAACTCGCCACCGGCTGGTCCATCTGGGCCATCGAAAATCCCAGGCCGGTGAGCAATTGCTCGCCGCGTGAACGCACGGTGTAGGCATCGGCATCAGCCAGTGCGCTGTAGAGGTCGCCGATCAGCAAGCCGTTGGCCGAACTTTCCGGTTCGCTTTCGAGAAAGGCCAGCTCGTCTTCGAGCCGACGCAACGTGATGTCGCCATCGATGGCGTAATCCAGCGCAGCGCGGTCGAGCGCGGGGGTTTCCTGCGCGACGTAAGCCATGCGCCATTTGGTCGGGTAGTCGATGCTGCCGAGGTCGGCATGCAGTTCGCCGCGCAACAGGCCGAACAGGCTGGACTTGCCGGCCCCATTGGCACCGATCAGGCCGATCTTGTCGCCGGGGTTAAGAGTGAGGTCGACATTGTCGAGCAACGGCTTGATGCCGCGCATCATGGAAACTTGCTGGAAACGAATCATGGTTAATGCACTTGCGGGAGCGTGGAAACGCTCCCCTTTCTTGGGGTCGGGGGGAGGAAAATTGACTTCGGCGAAACGGCAGTATACGCGATGCGCTTCGCCGGCAGCATTAAAGCTTGTCGGCGGTCGCCAGAAAGACCATGTCATCGCCAGCACTGGTGGTCATCCAGGTCAGTTCCAGCGTCGGGAAGGCTTGCTCTGCATAGACCCGTTCATTGCCGATCTCGACCACCAGCACACCATTGCGGATCAAACGCTCGCGCGCGCCGGCAACAATATGGCGCACCAGATCCATGCCGTCGGTGCCACCGGCCAGGGCGATGCGTGGCTCGATCTGGTATTCCTTTGGCAGCTTGTCCATCGACGCGCTGTTGACATACGGCGGGTTGGTAATGATCAGGTCGTATTTCTTGTCCGGCACGGCCGCGTACAAATCCGACTCGATCAGCGTGATGCGATCTTGCAGTTCGTAGTCATCGACATTGCGGCGTGCGACGGCCAGCGCGTCGGCAGAAATATCGACGGCATCGACATGCGCATTCGGAAATGCATCGGCCAGCATGATCGCCAGGCAGCCGGAACCGGTACACAGTTCGAGGATGTTGAGTACGCTATCGGGATCACTGACCCACGGCGAAAACTGATCCGGGATCAGTTCGGCAATGAACGAGCGCGGCACCAGCACACGTTCGTCAACATAAAAATGGTAGTCGCCCAGCCAGGCCTGATGGGTGATGTAGGCGGCCGGCTGGCGTTCGACGGCGCGGCGCTGGATCACGTCGAGCAGCGCATTGATTTCATCGGGCAGCAGACGCGCATCGAGGAAGGGATCGAGTTTGTCGAGTGGCAGGTGCAGAGTATGCAGGATCAGATAAGCCGCTTCATCGAGGGCGTTGCTGCTGCCATGCCCGAAGAACAGCTTGGCTTGATTGAAGCGGGACACGGCGTATCGCAACATGTCGCGGATGGTAGAAAAATTGTCGGTCATTAGAAAAGCTCGATAAAAATAGGAACAGGGAAAACGCACCTGTGGGGTGGGGGCACGGTCTCGCCGTGCCCACGCGTCAGCGCACCAGCATCAGGTCAGCAGATTTTCCAGCGTCTTGCGATAGATGTTCTTGAGCGGATCGATATAGCGCACTTCAATATGCTCGTCAATCTTGTGGATGCTGCCATTGGGCGGACCGACCTCGATGACTTGCGGACAGATCTGCGCGATGAAGCGGCCGTCCGAGGTGCCACCGGTGGTCGACAATTCGGTTTCGAGTCCGGTCTCGGACAGGATGGCGGCTGTGATGGCATTGCTCAGTTCGCCGTGCGGTGTCAAAAAGGGCAAACCACTGACGGTCCATTTCAGGCTGTATTCCAGACCATGACGCGAGAGGATTTCCTGCACACGTTGCTGCAATCCCTCGACGGTGCTGGCGGTCGAAAAGCGGAAATTGAAATCAATCACCAGTTCGCCCGGAATCACGTTCGACACGCCTGCGCCGGCATGGATGTTCGAGATCTGCCACGAGGTGGGCAGATAGTATTCGTTGGCCTCGTCCCATTGTTCGGCGACCAGTTCGGCAAGCGCCGGCGCTGCCTGATGGATCGGGTTGCGTGCCAGTTGCGGATAGGCGATGTGGCCCTGAATGCCATGCACAACCAGCCTGCCTGACATCGAACCACGACGGCCATTCTTGATCGTGTCGCCCAGTTGGTCCGTCGCGGTCGGCTCGCCGACGATGCAATAGTCGAGCTGTTCACCGCGCTCCTTGAGCACGTTGCAGACCACGATGGTGCCGTCAGTGGCCGGGCCTTCTTCATCGCTGGTGATCAGGAAACCGATCGAGCCTTTGTGATCCGGATGGCTGGTCACGAATTCATCGACCGCAATGACCATCGCGGCAATCGAGGTTTTCATGTCGGCGGAACCGCGCCCGTACAATTTGCCATCGCGATGGGTCGGCACGAACGGCGGCGAAGTCCACTTCTCGAGCGGACCGGTCGGCACGACATCGGTATGGCCGGCAAATACCAGTAACGGTTGCGTCGTGCCTTTGCGCGCCCACAGGTTAGTCACATTGCCGGACTGTATCGCTTCGCAGTGGAAGCCTAGCGGTTCCAGCAAGGCGATCAGGTGTTGTTGGCATCCGTTGTCTTCGGGCGTCACGGAGGAGAGCGCGATCAGATGCTCTGTCAGCGCCAGCGTTTTGCTCATGGGTTCATTTCTTGAAAATCTGTTGATAGGTGTCGTCGGAAAAACCGACGCATGTCTGCATTGCTGTCACGAGGACGGGGCGCTTGATGATAGACGGATTTTCCAGCATCAGCAGGATGGCGTGCTCGACATCAATGATACTGGCCTTGCGCGCCTCATCGAGCCCACGCCAGGTCGTGCCCTTGCGATTGATCAGGACTTCCCACTCGACGCGTTGCAGCCAGCTCTCGATGGTCGCGCGATCGAGGCCAGCTTTCTTGAAGTCGTGAAACTGAAAATCATAGTGATGCTCAGTCAGCCAGGTGCGGGCTTTCTTGACGGTGTCGCAATTGGGAATGCCGTAAAGCCGGTTCGTCATGTGTTGAGTGTGAATTCCGTGAAGGTCGGGCCATCCGGAACCGTAATCTCCGGCTCGGGACTGGCCGGATAACTACTGGCCGTGTTGTTGATCATCCAGAACAAGTTGCTGGCCGAATCGGCATTTTCCATCGCGGCCTCCTGCGTGATGGTGCCGTTACGGATTAACTGCAACAGTGCCTGTTCGAAGGTTTGCGATCCGGGTGACAGGCTTTTTTCGATGGCATCACGGATCTGGCCAATTTCGCCGTCCTCGATCAGGTCGGCGACATGGCGTGTATTGAGCAAAACCTCGACGGCCGGCACGCGACCGCCATTGATGGCCGGCACCAGTCGCTGTGAAATGATCGCGGTGATGGTTGACGACAAGTCCTGCAGCAGCGCCGGACGACTCTCCAGCGGGAAAAAACCGATGATGCGATTGAGCGCGCGATAGCTATTGTTGGCATGCAGCGTTGAGACCACCAGATGCCCGGACTGCGCATAAGCCATCGCCGCCTCCATCGTTTCGCGGTCACGTATTTCACCGATCATGATGCAGTCGGGGGCCTGGCGCAGCGCGTTTTTCAAGGCCATCTTCAGGGTCTCGGCATCGACGCCGATTTCACGCTGGTTGACAATCGAGCGCTTGTTTCGGAACAGGAACTCGATTGGCTCTTCCAGCGTCAGGATATGACCGGCGGTACTCTCGTTGCGATAATCGAGCATTGAAGCAATGGTGGTCGATTTGCCCGATCCGGTTGCCCCGACGACCAGCATCAAGCCGCGCTTGGCCATGATCAGCTCATTGAGCGTCGGCGGCACATTCAGCGTTGCAAGCTCCGGAATGTTGTACGGAATGTAGCGCAGCACGGCGGAAATACTGCTGCGCTGGCGGAAGGCCGAGAGACGGAAACTGCCAACACCCGATACCGGAATACCGATGTTGAGTTCGTTGTCGCGTTCGAGCTCTTGCAAGCGGCTGGCGGACACGACCTCGCCGAGCAAGGTCATGATGGTGGCGAGGTCGAGTTTTTGCTGATTGACCGGCACCAGATTGCCATTGATCTTCAAATGAATCGGTGAATTGACCGTCAAGAACATGTCTGACGCGCCTTTTTCCTTCATCAATACAAACAGTCGGTCCATCGCCATGCCACTCTCCTGGAAAAATTAGCTACGCGACTAGTCGCGCAACAACTCGTTGATTCCTGTCTTGGCACGCGTCTTTGCATCGACCCGCTTGACGATGACGGCGCAATACAGGCTGTATTTGCCATCAGCTGATGGCAGGTTGCCGGCGACGACGACGGAGCCGGACGGAATCCGGCCATAGGTCACTTCGCCTGTGGCACGGTCATAAATCTTGGTCGACTGGCCGATATACACGCCCATCGAGATGACCGAGTTTTCTTCGACGATGACGCCTTCGACAATTTCCGAACGGGCGCCGATGAAGCAGTTGTCTTCGATGATGGTCGGGTTGGCCTGCATCGGTTCGAGTACGCCACCGATACCGACACCACCGGACAGGTGCACGTTCTTGCCGATCTGTGCGCATGAACCGACAGTCGCCCAGGCATCGACCATCGTGCCTTCATCGACGTAAGCGCCGATGTTGACGAACGACGGCATCATGATCACGTTCTTGCCGATGAAGCTGCCGCGACGGGCAACAGCAGGCGGCACCACGCGGAAGCCGCCCTTGGCGAAATCTTCGGCGGTGTAATTGGCAAACTTGGTCGGGACCTTGTCATAGAACTGCATGTGATCGCCGGAAGGCATGACGATGTTGTCTTCAAGACGGAACGATAGCAGCACGGCTTTCTTGACCCACTGGTTGACGACCCAGCTACCGCTGTCTTTTTGCGCGACGCGCAAGGTGCCGTCATTGAGTTGTTCGAGCACATGGGCAACGGCTTCGCGGATGGCGGCGGGTGCGGCTTGCGGCGACAGGCTGGCGCGGTCTTCCCATGCCTGGTCAATAATTTGCTGGAGTGCTTGAGTCATGGTCTTGGACAATCTTTAAAAATGAGAATGAAAAATAGGAATGAAAAATAGGAATCAGAGAGTGCGGGTAAACGCAACGAGTCGGGCGGCGGCTTCCAGGCATTCATCGGCTTCGGCCACTAGTGCCATGCGAATCCGGTTGCGGCCGGGATTGCTGCCGTGGGCTTCACGCCCGAGGTAGCTGCCGGGCAAAACCGTCACATTATATTCGGCATACAAACGGCGGGCGAACTCGACATCGTCGATGCCAGGATAGCGGTCAACGCCAGCCCACAAATAAAAACCGGCGTCCGGCAAGGCAACATCGAGGACTTCCTGCAGCATCGGCGTGACGCGTGAAAACTTGTCGAGGTATTTGGCGCGATTGTCGATCACATGCTGTTCGTCGTTCCAGGCAGCGATCGAGGCGGCCTGCACCGTCGGGCTCATCGCGCCGCCCTGATAGGTGCGATACAACAGGAATTTTTTCAGGATCGCGGCATCGCCGGCAACAAAGCCGGAGCGCATGCCGGGCACATTCGAGCGCTTCGACAGGCTCGAAAACGCAATCAGGTTGTGAAAGTCGGCGCGACCAAGCAGGCTGGCAGCCTGCAATGAGCCGAGCGGTGCTTCCGGCTGGAAGTAAATTTCGGAATAGCACTCATCGGCCGCAATCACAAAACCGTATTTGTCCGACAGGTCGAACAGCAGCTTCCAGTCAGCCAGCGTCATCACCGAGCCGGTCGGATTGCCCGGTGTGCAGAGATATAACAGGCGCACGCGCTGCCAGGCCTCGGTCGGAACCGTCGCGTAGTCGGGCGCAAAATTGCGCGCCGGATCGGCATTGACGAAGTACGGCGTCGCCCCTGCCAGATACGTGGCACCTTCGTAGATCTGATAGAAAGGGTTCGGACACAACACCAAAGCATCGCTGGCCGGATCGATCACCGTTTGCGCCAGCGCAAACAAGGCTTCGCGCGAGCCGTTGACCGGCAGCACTTGCGTGGCGGGGTCGATCTTCGGCAAGTCGTAGCGGCGTGCTAGCCAGCCGGCGATGGTGCCGCGCAAGGCGTCACTGCCAGCGGTGCTCGGATAGCTGGCCAGTCCGCCGAGATGCTCGGCCATGGTTTGCTTGATGAAGGCAGGTGTCGGGTGCTTTGGTTCACCGATGCCAAGACTGATGGGCGCAAAGGCAGGGTTCGGTGTCACGTCCGCAAACAGCTGGCGGAGTTTTTCGAATGGATAGGGTTGCAGCTGGTTCAGATGTGGATTCACGGGCGCTAGCGAATGGTTGACGAGGCTGCAAATGGAGAGGAATGCCGCTCATTATAACGTCGCGTCACCGATGTACCGTTGTTGTTTGGCATGGCTAAAACCGGCTGGGCGGCGGAGCGCCAATGTTATGATGAAGCCCTTTTTTGCGGCACCGTTGCGGTGTCCGCTTCAACACCTGATCGTCTACTGACTGCTGACTTCGTGCGCTTATCCTCCATTAAACTCTCCGGCTTCAAGTCCTTCGTTGATCCAACCAATTTCCAGGTGCCGGGCCAACTGGTCGGCGTGGTCGGACCGAACGGCTGCGGCAAGTCCAACATCATCGATGCCGTACGCTGGGTGCTGGGAGAGTCGAAAGCCTCGGAGCTGCGCGGCGAGTCGATGCAGGACGTGATCTTCAACGGCACTACGCATCGCAAGCCGGCCGGACGCGCCTCGGTGGAACTGCTGTTCGATAATTCGGATGGCAAGGCGGCCGGACAATGGGGCCAGTATGCCGAAATCGCCGTCAAGCGCACGCTGACCCGTGATGGCACCTCGACCTATTACATCAACAACCAGGCGGTGCGGCGGCGCGACATTCAGGATATTTTCCTTGGCACCGGGCTAGGCCCGCGCGCTTACGCGATTATCGGACAGGGCATGATCTCGCGCATCATCGAGGCGCGACCCGAAGAATTACGGATTTTTCTGGAAGAAGCGGCCGGGGTCTCGAAGTACAAGGAGCGCCGCCGCGAAACCGAAAACCGCTTGCACGACACGCGTGAAAACCTGCTGCGGGTCGAAGATATTCTGCGCGAACTCAACGCCAATCTCGAAAAGCTCGAAGCGCAAGCCGCTGTCGCCACGCGCTTTCGCGACATGCAGACCGATCAGGAAGAAAAGCAAAAGCTGCTCTGGCTGTTGCGCAAGAACGAAGCGCAATCCGAGCAGCACAAGTTTTTCATGGAGATCGAAAAAGCCCAGACCGAACTGGAGCAGGAAACGGCCAAACTACGCCATGTCGAACTCGAACTCGAACACATGCGGCAGGCCCATTTCGGCGCGGGCGACCGACTGCATCAGGCGCAAGGCGCGTTGTACCAGACCAATACCGAAATTGGCAGCCTCGAAGCGCAGATCAAATTCGTCATCGAATCGCGCAGCCGTCTGCAGGCGCAGCTCGATACGCTGACCACACAACGCGATCACTGGCAGCACCAGCAAACCCAGTTTGCCGACGAACAGGCCGAAGCCGAACTGCTGCTCGAAGAGCAGGGCGAGCGTGTCGAACAGTCGCAGCAAGTACTGCAACAGCATGGCGAACAGTTGCCGGCGCTCGAACAAGCCTGGCGCGACGCCCAGCAGCGCAGCACCGAATCGCGCGCGAAGATCATGCAAGTCCAGCAGCAGATCGAACTCGAAGCAGCGCAGCAGCGCAACGCCTCCAATATCCTGAACGGCCTGAGCGTGCGGCGCGAACGCCTGTTGCAGGAAAAGACCGGCTTGAACCTGCCTGATAATGCCCAGTTGGTCAACGCCACGCTGGAGCTCGAAGAAAAGCGCGCCGAGCTCGAAGAAGCCACGATGCTGCTTGATGAAGCGCAGGACCTGCAACCGCGACTCGAAGAAGAACGCCGCGCTGCGCAAGTCGCCGTCAATGAAGAGAGCGCCAGCAATGCGCGCCTCGATGCGCGGCTTGGGGCGCTCAAGCAACTCCAGGAGCGGGTCCAAAGCCAGGGCAAGGTGCAGCCGTGGCTCAATCGGCACGAGCTAGATGGCTTGCCGCGACTGTGGCAAAAGCTGCATATCGAGGCAGGCTGGGAAACCGCGCTGGAATCGGTACTGCGCGAGCGCACTTCGGCATTGGAGTTGTCCAATCTGGATTGGGCCAAGGCCTTCTTCAATGACGCACCGCCGGCCAAGCTGGCGCTGTTTTCTGCCAGCGTCGCCAGCGCCGTGCCTGTCACCGACGCGGTTCAGGGTTTGCAACCGCTGCAAAATCTGCTGCTGCAAAATGATCCCGGTATTCGCCACCTGATGCAGGACTGGCTGTGCAACCTGTACGCCGCCGAAGATGTCGATAGCGCATTCGCGGCGCGCGACAAGTTACCGGCCGGGGCGAGCTTCGTCACGCGCCAGGGACACCTGATCGGCAAGTCCAGCGTACGGTTTTATGCGTCCGATTCCGAGCAGGACGGCATGCTGGCGCGCCAGCAGGAGATCGATAATCTGACCCGACAGGTGCGTGCCCAGTACCTGCTCGCCGATGCCGCGCGCAACCGCTCGGTACAGGCCGAGGCGGCGCTCACGCAAGCCGTACAGCGTCTGCAGGATTTCCGGCAACGCGTGGCCGGCTTGACGCAGGCCATGCATGGTCTGCAAATCGACGTGATGAAAATGTCCGAAGTGCAGGCGCGCTTCAACCAGCGCAGCAGCCAGATCACCGCCGACCTGGCCGAAATCGCCGAACAGGAAACCGAACAGCAGCAGGCCCGCGCCGAGTCGGAAGCCAAGTTCGAACAGCTCGACGGCGAACTGGCCGAACAGCAGGAAGCGCACGAGGACGGGCAGACCGAGTTCCTGAACAAGGAACAGCAACTCAACGATGCGCGTCAGCGTCTGCGCGACCTCGAACGCTCGGCGCAGGAAATCGACTACGCGCAAAAAAGCCAGCGCAGCAAGATCGAGGAATTACGCCGCAATATCGCGACCGCACAACAGCAGGTCGCGCAACTGACGGCCAGTTTGCAGCAAGGCTTGCAGGAACAGACCGGACTCGACGAACAGGCCGCGCAGACCGGTTTGCAGAGTTTGCTGGACCAGCGCACCAGTCAGGAACGTGCGCTCTCGGATGCCCGCCATGAACTTGACCAGCTCTCGCAACAGCTGCGCCAGCATGAAGACGCCCGCACGCAATCCGAGCGCAGCTTGCAGCCGCAGCGCGATCGCATCGTCGAACTGCAATTGAAAGAGCAGGCGGCGCGTCTGAATCAGGAACAGTTCGCCCAGCAATTGACCGATGCGAAAGCCGACGAGATCGCGCTATCGGCCAAGCTGCATGACGACTTGCGACCTTCCTATTTGCAAGGCGAAGTCACCCGTCTGGGCAATGCCATCATCGCGCTGGGTGCCGTTAACCTCGCGGCACTCGATGAACTGGCGGTTGCTTCGGAGCGCAAGAATTTTCTGGATGCGCAAAATGCCGACCTGACCGAAGCCATCGACAC
>CANFED010000049.1 GCA_947445995.1 Oxalobacteraceae bacterium
ACAACAAGATCGCGGCAATACCGATGACCACCATCACTTCGATGAGCGTGAACCCGGCAGAAACATCACGACGCAATGTAGACATGGGACGGTTTTCGAAACCTCGGGAAACGGAAAATCAGGTCGTAAAAATGATGTCGCTACTCACTACACGCATGTGCGGCACCACATGTTTCTTAAATGCAAAAACGGATTGTATGCGTGAAATATCCGGCTTTTGCGCTTTTTTGCAATGCAACTAAAACTCCCTTGATTGCTACCCAAAGTCCCCTCATAAATACTACGCAACACGTTTTTTGTATTGCGCGTGCAAGACTTTGTGGGCCATAGACGTCGTACCCAACAGCGCGACTTATAATCGGTACCACTCCGTGCCGAGCACCTTTCAACTGCATCAAGGATTCCCCATGACTACTCCCACAGGTGCCCTCGTCCTCTTCAGCGGCGGCCAGGATTCCACGACATGCGTGGCCTGGGCGCTGCAACGCTATGACCGGGTCGAGACCATCGGCTTCGACTACGGCCAGCGCCACGCCATCGAAATGACCGTGCGGCCGGGCGTGCTGGCCAGCCTGCGCACGCAGTCACCGGACTGGGATCGCAAGCTTGGCGAAGACCATGTCATCGACCTGTCGCTGATCGGCAAGATTTCGGACACGGCACTGACCAGCAACGTCGAAATCGCGATGCTTGAAAACGGTTTGCCTAACACCTTCGTGCCCGGTCGCAATTTGCTGTTCATGATGGTGGCGGCCACGCTGGCGTATCGGCGCGGTCTCAATGTGCTGGTTGGCGGCATGTGCGAAACGGATTTTTCCGGCTATCCGGATTGCCGCGACGATACGATGAAATCCTTGCAGGTCACGCTCAATCTCGGCATGGCAACGCGCCTGAAACTGGAAACCCCGCTGATGTGGATCGACAAGGCCGACACCTGGGCGCTGGCCGAGTCGCTCGGTGGCGCGGCGCTGGTCGACCTGATCCGCACCGACACGCATACCTGCTATCTCGGCGAGCGCGGCACCCTGCATGACTGGGGCTACGGTTGCGGCACCTGTCCCGCCTGCGCGTTACGTGCCAACGGGTATGCGGGTTTCCGGCAACAGAAAAAGGTGGGTGTGTGGGTTGACGCATAAGCTGCAACTTTGATGGCATAAACTGCAATTTGGTACGGCATAAAATGCAATTTGGTACGGCATAAAATGCAACTGAGCTATGCCGTTAGTGCAGGCACGGCCGATAGAACCCCTTGGAATTTAATTGGAAGAGCAGGCTGGTCTCGTGTTGTGACATATTTGATAAGCGCTTTGTTTTAAATGCGTACACATGAAATTTCGCGTGCGGAACGTTGACGAATGCGGTCGCCCCCCATTGGAGCACCCGCTCAAACTATCGAAACTCGACATCGGGCTGCTCGCTACGCTCACCCTTGACATGATGAGGCTTGGGATGCTGCATGTGGCGGAGCGGGTCAACGGGGCAGCCTAAAAATTCGGGCACTGATCGATCAATTCCACTGATGATCACCAGAGACAGGCTGCGACCCTTGTGGGCTTCCCATTCAATCCTGTTGTGCATACTCCCGGCGACGGATATCAATCAACGAACTTGGACAAACGCCGCATTAACGTCCAGCTGCCACTGCGGCACCTTCAATCCAGCTAGCGGAGTTACTGTAGCCATCATCCCGAACCCAGTCGTATGTCTTGTAGAGCTCTGAAAATGGCACGTCACGCCCGTTTTTCTTAACTGACCAGTGGTCAAACGGATTCTTGCCCTTCGTATCCGTTCCATTCTGTGGATCTTTTACGCTGTGAATGAAAATCCCAAGCATTCCCTTGCCGAGTTCGTAGCTCCGCTTGATTTCGTGCTTAACCCATTCGCGATCATAGGTTTCAGAGCCAATCAAAACGACCGTTACCGATGTTCCGTTAAGCTGCTTATCGATCCACTTTTCGATGGCTTGTACTCCAGTGCGCTTTATGGATTCCCACTCAGCCTTGTCCATGAAAGGTTGAGTATCATTGCCCGGCCGGACAATCCATGAGTTTCTAACCTGCACTACGCGTCGGATATCCCGGTCATAGTGAAAACTGAAAAATACACGTCGCGCCATTCTTTACTCCTTAGTGATAAGCGTTATGAAATCTAGGATTCGTGAAATCAGCTCTGCAGGTTTCTCGACCTCATTTCCCAACTGATCAAACTTGCCTTTTAGGTCGCCGTTTTTGCCTGGGTAGTACGTTTCCATTGATCCGACAACCTGATTCCATAGTTCGCGCGCCATGTATCCCGTCGCACCGATGGGCACCACGCTAAGCCCATGATCAACAGCAATCTCAAACTCACACCGGACACCATCAGCGAGAGCAATGTCGTCTCCGACCTTCTTGTTACCTAGTACCAGAATGCAGACACCGGCACTAGAAATAAGCTCCTGTCGGTAAGATTCCCATAGTTGCTTTCGGATTGCAGGATCAGGATTCGCTCGCGGAAATGGGCGCATGATTAATGCGTCCTCAATATGCCCGGTACGTGCCCGGTACACCTCCTCAATGGCACCTGTGATAACTGCATCCCCGACACCCAAGCCCACTCCAGTTGCGATCCGGAAACCTTGCTGCACTAATGCACGGCTTAGATCGCGCAGGAACTCTTCCGTGTCCGCCTTAGTCCATGCGCCGTATTCCTCGGCACTCCCTGAAATGAATATCGTGCGCTGACGACACTGCCGTTCTATCCGTGCCAGGATTTCCGTGATTTGCGTGTACTCGTCGATCAGCAGTGTTTTGATGTTGAATCGTTTCAGATCCGCAATTGCCAATCGCTGCTTGATCTGTGCATTCTCGAATTCGGCTTCGCTCTCATTGCTTTGCTTTGTGCGTTTTTTGAAGATGCAGTAATGCCGCCGCTGATTTTCTCGAAAATTCACACGCACTCGACTGAGGACGTAGTCGAGGTTTGGATCAGTAAAGCTAAAACCAATAAACAAGAACGTCTTTGAAACGAGATCTCCTGAGAGTGCATTGATGAACGCGCCCCTCTTAATGTGGTATTTCTCGTAGTCGTCCTTAATCAAAACGGCGTCGTGTGGATGCTCCACGTCGCCGTGCATCTTGTAGACAACTGCATCTCGCCTTGCCTTTGTCGTGGCGAGTTGTTCTGTAATGTATTTGACGTCCGCGATCTTTCCCGCGTCCTTCAGGGCTGTTTCAATTAGCTGGTCGTAGTTAGTCGTCCAGTAGGTGCTAATCGGAAGGCGAGTCAATATTCTGTGGTTATTCGTTGGGACAGCTCCAACAGTGAGCTGCTCGATCAGCAGTTGATTCAATTTGTGCCGGTTGCCACCATTTTCATTGCAGTGATACTGAGCTACTGCCACCAGATCGTGCTCGTTATCCACATCAAGGCGAAGCTCCTCCGCAATCGGGCGCAACAAATCCCGCCAGTTCACGAACCCAGCAGGAGCAGACAATCCTGCACCTGCAAAGATTGCGGCGTTATCTTCCCGTATCTCTTTGAGATAGTCTTGGATGAAGAGCTCGATCTCGCGATCCATCACTCACCACCCTCGAACTCAGCATTCTTGAACCGCAGCACATTGCAGTTCTCCTTCACGGCGCGCTGCAAGCCATCGTCGAAACCTGTTGCTGACTCGGCCTGAATTTCGATGGCGATCTTTACTTTTACGCCGGGGCGAGCAGTGAACTGCATGATCACTTCGTCGACGAGATCTGCGAACTGCTTTTTGGCTTGAATGGCGTCGAGTTCGATGCTGCCGTAGAACTGCTTCTTGACTGCCTGCGGCGCACTGCCGCCACCGTTTGGGTAGGTCGGCTTGGCCGAATCTTCGACACGCGGTGGCCAGTCTCCGCTGGGATTGGTCGTCTGGTCAGTGGACTTTGGCCTTGCAGCTTCGTCGGCGGCTTTCTGCGCCTCGATCTCAATGGCCAAATATGCGGCTGCGGCGACCGGCTCAATCAGTAACAGCGAGGAATCAAGGAACAGTGATGTGCGCTTGCAGAAGCTGAATCCAACATAGCGGCCATCTTCCTTGCCTTGGGCGAAACCGAAGAAATCCCGGCTTTCTGCACCAACGGCCATCGTGTGTTGAAACGCCGTATCGTCCTTGATGCGTGGCAGATAGAGCTGCTGGCAACTTTGCTGCCACACGTTGAGTGCGCTGGTGTCTTTGCTGTCGTCCTTCCAGAACCAGTCTTTCAGCACCTTGGTCAAGTGGACGGGTGCCCACTCGGTGATCAGGAGTTCGTTTTCCTTCAATACGCGCTCAATCTCCTGCGACAGGTTCTGCGCGCCCGGATTGACCTGGAAGTGCTCCCACTGAATTTCGGACAGCCCCTTGCCGGGACGTGCCTCCTGCATTGGCGCAACCATCCACTTGTAGGTTTCACGGATCATGCGGCGCAGGGCATCGTTCGCATCCTCAAAGCTCTTGCTGGCCTGTCGGGACTGGAACTGATCGAGATTGAGCTTCATCTCCTTGATGTCGCTGACGATGGATTGCCACGCCAATGTTGACCGCACCTGATCCTTCAGACGGCTCACGCTGTCGTAGTCGGCGGCAAGAAAGATCAACCGGTTCTGCTTGAAACGCGGCTGATCGCCACGTGCCTTCAAAATCTCAGTCGCACGCTCGATGGCAAGGCTCTGGCCACTGCGGCTAAACGCAGCGTCGGGCGGCAGGACAACGAGGCGCAGCTGCCAATCATCGGGAACGTCGCCGCTGGCCGTGAAGACGTGAATGCCGCCGAACACGCCGGTGGCAAAACTCTTCTGCACACGATCACGGATGGCCGGGAACACATCTTCCTTGTCCTGGAAGCGGCGCTTGCGCTCTTCCATTTCCCGGCGCAGGTTCGGGCGGGTATCGAACCAGAATCGGTTGTTACCGCTGTTCAGGTAGTGAAGGCGGTCACTCAAGCGACGCAGCGCGTCCTTGTAAATGCCGACCTGCTGGCCCGGCTGTGCCACACCCAAAACAATACGTTCCAGTTCGAGGCCTCGCACCATCTGATTCGCCGTGGTCGGTGCGCTGCCGAGAAATACGGCGCGAGCTGAGCGGCGGCACGCCTGCACACTACCAAGGCGCGTATCTTTATTTTCAATCTCGGTGGTTTCGGCACGCTCGCCATCGATATCACGTTCGACGACCGGGTCCCAGCCCTGAGGCAAGTAGTAAATCACCTCGTTGCGGGTATTTGCATCGTCAAGCGGAAAGCTACCCGGCATGATCAATGGGTCTTTGTCGTTTTTGTCCCAAAGCCGGTGAATGACCTTGGCCATCAACTTCAGCACACCACGGGTACGCTGGAAGTTATCCAACGACGACCAGTCCTCGTACAGACGGTCAAAAACCTCGGGATGAATCGGGTAGGCGTGCATCAATCGGTCGAAATACCGGCTCTCCTGCGTCTCGCGCGGGAAGTCGTCGCTGTTTGCCGTGTAGTAATCAGCAAAGGCGCGGCACACCGTTTCCGCAGCCAGCTTGTCATCGATGCTACTGAATAGACGACGACGGACGATCTCGAACGCCTCCTCGGTACCAACCGGTTTCCACAACGCCTGAATACGCCCGAAGTAGTGCGCCAGCGCCGCGAGCGCTTTTACGCCGCGTTGACTACCTGCTTCCTTGTCCGACTCCGGCAGCGAAGCCAACAACACAGCGGTCGGCACGGCTTTCAGCGCTTCGGTCAGCGCCTGCACAAAGCTCAGGTTGGAATCGAAGCTGCCGCCGGTCAGTGTTTTACCTTCTTCAAACTGGCGCACGTAGGCCACCAACTCGTCGATCAGGATCACGCAAGGCGCGTAGCGACTGAGCAGCGTTTCGAGCACGGCCTTGCCGGGGGATGTGCCCGAAGAATCCGCATCCGCCACTAGGGCGTAACCCTCGGCCTTACCCAACTGCCACGCCAGATCGCCCCAAAGGGTGCGGATGGCTTGCTTTGCTTCACCGTCCTGCCGGATCGACGGCTGGTTAGGCGATGACTTGATGCCGTCGAGCACTGCAATCCGTGCGCGCGGCATTTCAGTCACTCCGGCCGCATCGAGAATGGCAGGCACACCCGGCAGGTCACTGGCTTGCGCTTCGCCTTTGGCAAGGTGGTAAACCGCCAACATCGTGTGGGTCTTGCCCCCGCCGAATGCGGTTTGCAACTGAATGACCGGATCGCCACCCTTGCCGGACAATCGCTTCACCACGGAATCGAGCAGCAAACGCATACCCTCGGTGATGAAGGTACGCTGGAAGAACAGCGCAGGGTTCTGGTACTCCGGCGTCGCCGTGCCATCGTGGACGCGCGACAAGTCTGCGGCGAACTCAGCTTGCTGGAACGTGCCCTTCAGGACATCTTCATGCGGAACGGCGATTTCACGCCAGGGTTTGAGATTCATCTGCCACTCCTCAATCAAATATCCAGTTTTGTTTGCGATCCAAGGATGCCCGCGTCCGCAGACGCTTGCTCAATGCTCGACCACGCCGTAACCAACTCGTTATAAGCACGCGCCTCCTCTGCCCAGCCCTTACGTTCGCAGAGGGTGTAGAGGCGATAGGCCAGCGCACGCATGGGTTCGGAACGCGCTGGCATACGCGCCAGCAGAGCGCCTGCAGCCGACTCGCCGTCCTGGTTCAGCGCACGTATTAGTTGATGCAAGGCCTCCCATACTGGTGTGCGGGCATCGCCTTCCGGTGACCAGTCTTTGGGAAGTTCTGCCCATCGCAGCAGCCGTAGCTTGCCCGAACCGCTCTCTACTACCCCTGACTCTTGAAGGCCGCCGACACTGGTGCCTTTTGCACGTGCCAATACATCAGCTTCGCCATACTTGCCCTCAGCCCAACCTTGGCCTTCGAACCAATGCAGGCAAAACTGGGTGTCGTGGTCAAAATCATCTTCTGCAAAAAAACGATTGATCAGTTGAAGCGCAGTGCGCACGCTCATAGGCTTGCCGTCGGCTTCCAGCACGGCCGTGTACTGGCTGAAGATGGCCATGCCCGGGCCAATGATGGCTTGTGACAAGTCCACTGGCGCGACGGGCGAGTTCACACCACCACGCGTCATGTCCTGCAACGCTTCAGGAAGATTGGCGTTAAGTTCGCGGATAAATTCGCGGCGGCTTACCGTGGGTGCGTCGGACGGACGTTTTCTGCAGACCAACACGATACTAGATGCAAGCGCGTTGGTGCCTTTGCCAACCAAACGTTCAGCCTGTTCGCTTCGCATTGGCCAAGTACCCGTAAGTGCGAAGCCAGCTCGAAGCACTGCCTCCAGAAATGTTTCCCAACCTGTGCTTGATGTGCCTTCCTCACCCTTGGTCTTCGATTGCTTAAACGCGTAGTAGATGGTGACTGGGAACGCTGGATGACCATGCACCGCAAGGTTGTGCATCGCACGAGTCATACCATCCAAGAAAAAGGCTTCAGCTTCTTGCTTACCACCGTGCCGGAACGGCGTAGCGATTAGCTCATCGGCCTTGGGTACCGCCAGCGTTGCGTAGAGGTGGGGGAAAACAGATTTGAGACTCTTGCGAAGCCAGACGTAAAAGAAGTCCGATAAGTCTGCGTAACCGATGTTGTCATAGTATGGTGGATCAGTGGAAATCACTTTCTTGGCTGCAATCTCGCTAGTGGATGCGTCCTGCTGCAATGCAAAGCCTGGAGTGGGATCATTTGGGAGCTTCAAAATGCAATCGGCAATGAAGTCGACTGCAGGGCCAAATCCACCTACAGTGTTATGTAGGATCGCTGCCTCTGGAAAATCCCAAGTCATAGCAATGGCCTGTTTCCCGTAAAGGTTCATGACCTTCTGATTTCCAGCGACCCAACGAGTGCAACTATTAGAAAAATCGGCACAACGATCCACCCCGAATGCCAGATACACGCCGACGGCTTGCGCGTAAGCCGTGGCGGCAGTCCCACCTGCATCAAGCCCGATCCCGTCGTCGACAGCGCCTCCATTAATCGCATCCTTGCGAATCATTTCTACAGCCTGATGCACTAGATCGGAGAGCGTAGTAAGTGCTAATAGTTGCCGCGGGGTAAACATATCTGCCCACTTGAGCATGCCGTATTCCTGAACGCGAAAACCTAAAGCGCGATCTGGTAATGGGGTTTCTGGAACCCATTCTGGCTGAGCGTTGATCCCCGCTATCTCGTGTTCGCGAGTCGGGGATAGATAAACCCGCCCACGTGCCCCTTCGGCTACGACAGCCATGAGCTTTTGCCCCATTCGGCCCTGTTTTGCCTCCTCACGCAGATACTTAAAATCCATCGGTGATTTGGACAACAAACAAAGAAAGCTGCTACCACTACCCGCTGATTTGGTGCCGATCTTCGCTAATGCCGGGGGGGTGCCCATTTTTACTTTAAAGCTATAGCTATCGCCACTTACCACTGGCTCTACATAGGCCTCTTTCCCTTCTTTGCTTGACAAAATGAAACTAGACGCCAGCGGAACTTCAGCATCGCCGAAAGCTGGGTTGGGGCTTTTCACGGTACGTGCCCAAATCCAAGCGATCACAGTTAACTTTTGATTCAGCAAAGGTCTGAGGTCGGGGCGTTCTGCAACCATTTCGCTAGTGACTTCAATCTTGGGGTAAAAATGCCCTACATGCCTTTCGGCTTCTTCCAACATCCAATTGCCGTAGCGACGCACATCTTCTGCGAGCCCTCTGAGACCTGACCAGTCTCTGTGCAGTTTGCCCTGCTTTTCGCTCAGAGGAAGTGGCCCCACCGGTGAGCGGCCCGAGAATTTAGACGGGATTTCTATCATCGCCTTGTTGATGGTTACCGCTACCGGGTTAAGGTCGGATGCGTAACTTTCCAAACCCAACCTTTGGGCTTCCAGCGGGATTGCGCCGCCGCCCGCAAACGGGTCATGGAAGGCAGGCAATTTGTCTGGGTTGAACAACTCGGCAGCCTGCGGATGGCTCTTGTTCAGATCACAGGTCTCGCGCCAACTACGCACAATCTCTGCACGGGCACGAGCAAGCACGTCCTCGTTGTTGGTGTTTTCCCACCGCACTAGGTCTTCAATGATCTTGAACAAGCGCTCGCGCTCGATTTCCGCCTTTTCTTTGTTCACTCCATATTTGAAACCACCACCCTGCTGGTAGCCGGGGTCGTTAACCATCTGTGCGAAAATTACTGCGCGTGCTGCCGCCAATGGCCGACGCGCCCACCAAAGGTGAATACCTCGCGGATGAGCGCCGATACCAGGCATTTTTTCATATGCACACGCGGTATTTATGGAATCAAGAGGCAACGCCACTTCAATCAGTTTTTTTGGTGTTTTGATTTTCATTTAATCGTCCTTTTCCCAGCCCACTTTGCCTTCGCATTGGCTGCAGCCTGTTGAATAACTGTGTTCCATATCGCCGGTATTCAGTTCGTTGCACCAATCGCATTGCTCGACGTTATCGCTCATGTCGAAGCAGTTGGCGCAGAAGTACACGTCTCCTCGACTGACAACCGTGTGGTAGCCATCGCAGCTGCCGCAGTTGGCAGGCAACCCAGTCTCGAAGTAGTCCTTTGTGCCGACGACATCTTTGGTCAACGCATCGACTAAGTGCTCAGGCTCGATTGAGCCGCCACAGTGCACACACTTGGCATAGCCTTCACTTGCGATGACGACAGCTTGATTGCAGTGGGGGCAATCGATCTCCACCTGAGTCTCAGTGTGATCGCACACCAGACAACGAAGCGTTGCGATCTGGTCGTCCAACGCATCCGGCACAGCAGCTTTGAAACCGCAGGCGCTGCAGGCTTTCGGCTTATCGCCATCCTTGCGGCTTGCATCCAACTCTGGCTTCAGTGCCATGAACTTGGCACTCAGGTATTTTCGGTGCGCTTTCATCGCGCGATCAGCGCGTGATATCTCCGCGCCGAAGTCATGAAAGTAGGCGTCCCATCGATTCAGAAGGCGGTGCAGATGAAACCAGGAGCGGCAATGTTCGGCGACGATCTGTGCCTTCGCCTGCCCATCGCTGTCCACATCGGCGTGGAAGAAATGGATCATCTTGTTGCGATGATTGGCCAGTGTGCGAAAGCTGTTGAATGCATCGTCCGCAATTTCTTCGCCAGCAATGTCCCGAATGCGTGTTCGGGCTTCTTCCATAGTGACCGAAGCAAAGTCTCCGGCCATGAACTTGGCGAGATTGGCCTGCTCTGGCTTGGAGACAATCAACGACCAGTGCTCCTTCATCAGTCGCGCCTTGAGCAGCATTTCCACTGCAGCACAGAAATGGATCACCGAGTATTTCGGTGTCTTATCGAACTCGCCAATGCCTCGCTCCAGAAAATCGAAAGCATTGCGGGCCAGCGAGTCAAAAATGTCGTGCTGACTCATCCGACACGCTCCGCTTTCGCCAGCAATTGGTCGAGATCAAGATTGATGCTGGTGACTGCCCAATCCGGTTCTTGTGTGAAAGGCTTTGTTACATAAAACGGCCCTTCGTGCTGTTCGCCGTCCACCATGACGATGGCCAGAATGAATTTGTCCTGCTGGTTCAGCCCGTAGAGGATTTCGTTGCGGGTGACGGTGACAGTGCTGCTACCTTTGACGCGGCCCTTGACCTCGATGTGACGTGAGGGGGGGAGTTTTCCGTCTATCGCTCTTGGCAAGCTGGTCACATCCCATCCGCACTTTTGTGCCGACACATCGATGACCTCATGGCCGAGGGCACGCTCGGCAGCCATCACGGCGTTCATGGCTGCCCACTCGACGCGGGCTCGTGCGTCGGCGTCTACCGTCCAGCCCGGTTGGCCTGTGCGCTGGGCCAGCAGGCCTGCAGGAATCACCAAGGCACCACCGGCAACAACGGGCGTTGCCGAGATAACGTGGCGCATGGCCAGCAGTTCTTTTTCGCGTGACTCGCGGCGAGCCGTCAGGTCGTCAATGGTGCGGCGGACATTTTCGAGCGTCAGGCGCACGTCTTTGCCTGCGGCAATATCGTCCTGCAACTTGATGTAGCGATCAGACCAGTAGTTGATCTCCTTGACCAAGCGCTCGTGAACTGCGGCCAGGGTCTTGTCGACATTTTTCTCGCGACGGTTGCGCACCTCGTCAAAATGCTCGGGCACGAGATGGGTGGAAGCGTGCGCCAGCGCAACCTGCTCGAGGTTTTGCGCGTCGGTGCCGTTGAGCCACGGCGCAGCGAACACATCCTGTATCAGAGCCAGATCGGCCTTGCTTATGGATTCCATATCCAAGTGAGGGGCCCAGCCAGCATTGATGGTGTTGCCCTGCGGGTCGATCTCAACAAATTGCATCCGGCGAGAAACAACGTGGGCGGGATCTGCACCTTCTCGCACCGAGTGGTCGATGATGAACATCACTTTTGGGGTGATGCCCATATCGCTGGGGTCGACCAGCACAGCGCCTTGCTTGAGTTTGTTGCGATGCAGCTCCAATACGAGGTCGGTCACCGATTGCATCAGCGGGTGGCCGGGGTGCATTAGGCTGGCCATCGGCGCACCGACACGTTCGATCAGGCGGACGAATTGCTTCTCGAAACAAACCCGTTCGTAGCGACGCAGTACCGTGTCGGCGTTGCGACGGTCACGTCCGGTGATCTGGCGATCGCGTTCACGGATATTGGCCGGAACGTGGGTGATCTCGTAGCGACCCTGCTCACGTGGACGCAGTTCACCGCCGAGTTGCTGGAAGGCTTGATTGAAGAAGGAACGGATGAAGTAGGGCTGAAGCTTGCGGGCCTCGGCCTTTTCCATTTCTTCTTTGACGGCAAACAGACGCTCTGTGCTCATCACTTCTTCGCACAGGGCATTGCGCTTAATGATGTTTTCAAGGTGGGCGGTATCGAGCGCGCCCTCGATCTTGCGCAGCAGGCGCGAGCGAACTTCAGGGTCTTCACCATAGCGGATTGCCTCGATTAGCAGATCCTTCAGGCTCTTTTCCTCAAACACTTCGCCGAGGATGTCGAACACGCGACCACCCAATGCTTCGCGCTCGACTTCGAGTTTCTCGAACAGGCGCTGAAACACGTCGCCCTCGCGTGTTTCGGAGGCGACCATATTCCACAAGTGGCAAACCTCGGTTTGGCCGATCCGGTGGATACGACCGAAGCGCTGCTCCAGACGGTTGGGGTTCCAGGGCAAGTCGTAATTAACCATCAGATTAGCGTTCTGCAAGTTGACGCCTTCGCCTGCGGCGTCAGTGGCCAGCAGGACGCGCGTGGCAGGGTCATTGCGGAACAGCTCCTGAACCTTACGGCGCTCTTCACGCTTGACGCCGCCGTGGATCATCGTCACAGCTTCCTCGTTGCCGATCAGGCCGCGAATCCTGACCGCGAGGTAATTCAGCGTATCGCGATGCTCAGTGAAGATGATCAGCTTGCGCTGACGGCCACTTTCCTCGCGCATGATTGGCGACTGCAGCAGGTTGGATAGTTCGTCCCACTTGCGGTCTTGGCCGGAGTGGACAACCTGCTTTGCCTGCTCTTCCAAGGCGTCAAGGATGATGATTTCGGCCTCGAGCTCCTGGATGGTTTGGGCTGCGGTCGCTTGATCGACCACCGCCTGTTCGAAATTTTCATAGTCGTCAGGAGACATGGCATCGGCAGACTCCCAAATGTCTTCCGGTGCGCCATTGACATTGAGCGTTTCAGCCAGCGTTTGGCCGCGGTTGCGCAGCTTCTCATCTTCAACACGGCGCTTAAGTTTGTTGCACCGACGTTTGAGTGATTGGTAAATCGCTTCTGGGCTCGACGCCAGTCGACGTTGCAGGGATGTCAGTGCGAAGCCGACGTTACCTTTGCGCTGGCCGTCCAGTTGGTCGGCCCGGTTCATTTCCTCTTTGACGTAGTCGGTGACCGCTGCGTAGAGCGCAGCTTCAGGATCAGAGAGTTTATAGTTGGCAGTAATGGCGCGGCGGTCAGGGAACAGTTTGGTGCCATCGAAGCGCAGCATCTCTTCCTTGACAGTGCGGCGCATCAAATCGGTGACGTCGACCTTGTGCGCACCGTCGCGGAACTTGCCATAGAAGCGGTCGGAGTCCAGCAAGGACATGAACAACTGGAAGTCCTCTTCCTTTCCGTTGTGCGGCGTTGCCGTCATCAGCAGGAAGTGCCGAGTGATCGAACCAAGCAGTTCGCCCAGTTGGAAGCGCTTGGTCTTGTTGACCTTGTTGCCGAAGTAGCTGGCCGACAGTTTGTGCGCTTCGTCGACGACGATCAGATCCCAATGAGAGAGCCGCAGCTTTTCTTGGAGGTCTTCGTTGCGGGAGAGTTGGTCAATCCGTGCGACCATGAGGTCGATATCGTCGAACGGATTTCCGCCGCGTGACTGCTCAACCTGCTCGCGGGAAAACAGCGTGAAGGACAGGCCGAACTTCTCGAACATTTCGTCTTGCCACTGTTCGACCAGACTTCCCGGCGCAACGATCAGCACGCGCTTGGCATCGGCGCGCATCAGCAACTCGCGGATGAACAGTCCGGCCATGATGGTTTTGCCCGCACCCGGGTCGTCCGCCAGCACATAACGAAGGGGCTGGCGTGGCAGCATTGATTCGTAAACAGCGGTGATCTGGTGCGGCAGCGGCTCCACGTTGGATGTGTGGACGGCCATCATCGGATCGAACAGGTGGGCCAGATTGATCCGGTAGGCTTCTGCGGCCAGCTTAAATTCTTCGCCCGGTGCATCAAACGCCCAGGGGCGCCCAGCATCTGCCAGCGATAACTTCAGCTCGTCGCTGCGGAATAGCATCCGCTCCAGGAGCTTGCCATCCGCTGTCTTGTAGTAGACGGTGAGGGCGTTGTCGCCGACAGGCTCGGTGGTGACGATGCGCACGACATGCCCGGGCTCGATACCGGAGATGGCTGCGCTTTTCTTGATGTCTTCTAGTTTTAGCATTTGTAAGCCTTCTCCTAAGCCTCGTACCCTGGTGCAAGTACGAGGTTGGTCACGCCATAAAGCGCTTGGCGATTGCGCAGCCAGAGGTGGTATTCGGCACCCTTGAGACTGTGGTCTTCGGTGCAGTCCACGTTCCAGCGGCGCATCAGGTATCCAGCCATTGCCGCGCGCACACGCATCCGCAGCGCACCGTTCTCCATCCCGTACTCGGCTTCGATGGTGTCGGGGTGTTGCACGTTGGCAGGGTGCGGAACCAGTTCAATCTCTGCGATCCGGTTCCACTGAATGTCTTGATCGGAGTTTTCGTACTCTTGAACCGCACCGGCGACCAATCTGGCGTCAGCAATTCGAGTCAGCACAAAATCGCGGAAGTCACCGCTGCGTCGGTCGAAAGCCCGGACGTGCCAACGCCGCCCGTTGTCGGCCAAGGCGAAGGGGACGATCTCCCGGGTGGTCAATCCGCTGGACAGCGCGCGATAAGAAATCTCGACAGCTGTTTTCTTGTGGATGGCGCGAGTCAGCACCGACAACATTTCCAGATCCAGATTGGTCGACAGCTCCGAACCCTCACACAACACCAATTGACGAACACGCATCGGCTCGCCGTCACCAAAGCCCTGCGACAGCCAAGTGAGGACGCGACTCGCCGCAAAGTCGAACACCGGACGGAACCAATCGGCGCGGACATAAACCTTGCGTTTGGTGTCGTAGTCAAGATTGTGAGGGCCTAGTTCTTTGTACTGGCCGATGTCGCGAGTTGCCGCCGCTGCTTGGATGCCAAACCGTTCTATCAAGTCCTGACGGCGAAATTCCCCGACAAAACGCAGGCGCAACTCAAGGAACGCGAGGCGGTCTCTCTGCGATTGGGTCATAGCTGAAAGCTTATCGCTGGCCATTTAACATCACCTTCACAGTCTATCGATATTATTTAGCAAAGCTTATCTAACTCATTAAACAACGTCAATCAGCTTTTAATGCAACGATGTGCGTTGCTTAATGATGATAACTTGATGATGCAATCTTCCTACTCAAGTTGGCCGACGGGTGGCGGATATTGGGGATTGTTTCGATAGCAACACTCGGGATAAAGCTGGCGCTCGACTGTGGGGTGTTTCGCAGCCTATGCTTGCTGCTTGATGGGTTCTTTATCGCGGGCGTGGACGTATTGAATTCGCATAAATTGGGTATTCCGATCCAACGTGACCAGCCATTCCGGTTGAACATGACCGACGATTCCAGAGGATCGTTGCTGCGGATTCCGGTCGAACGTGACCGATTTCGGGACCGCACCGGATTGACCGGTCACGACACCGGAATTGTCGGTCAAGATAACGGACCGGCGTTGTACTGCAACGCCATGCTGTTACGCAACGAACCCACCATGCGGGTAGGCTGCCCGCAATTTGTCTGGAGCCGTGAATACCCGCAGCAAGGATTACGTTGCGTAAAATCAAGGATGTCCTGCATCTAAAGCTCGACGCCAAGCTCTCTCATGAACAGATCGCCGCGGCTCTGTGATTATCCAAAGGGGTCGTCGCCAAGTACGTCAGCCTGACGGCGGCCGGTCTGGACTGGACTGGCCCGCAGTGCGGGCCAGCGACGAAGGCGCGCTGGAACGGATGCTGCTGGTGGCACCCCAGCGACCGCGCGCCCATGTACAACCAGACTACGGTCGCCTGCATCACGAACTGCGCCGCAAAGGCGTCACGCTGGCG
>CANFED010000050.1 GCA_947445995.1 Oxalobacteraceae bacterium
AAGACATGGTTCAGCACATCCCGTGTGTCCTGGCCATCCTGCCACGCGCCGTCGGTATGAATCCGCCAGCTGGCATTGTCGGAATTGAAGGGGTCGTAATGACGCTGGACGCCATCCAGGAAAGTAGGCAGGAATGGTTCACCAGAGGATTCAATTTTTTCCGATAGCAGAGCCTCATCAGCGACATACGGATACCTCTCCACCGGCGTGGCCGTCATGCTGTCTTTGACCAGCAGCGCGTGCGACATGAAACTGAAAAACGTCGCGCATGGTTCGCTGCGTACGGCTAACCGTTGAATAAACCCTAGATGCGGAAGGTGGTCTAACGACATGACTTCTGCTGCAAGAGCAGCAGGGTCAAGTGCGGTGACGGAACCCGGACGGTCCGATTGAGATGCCTGCACCGCATCATGTCCTTGTTGCGGGGGAAGCGATTCCGCGGCAGCTGCATGCCAGGGTAAATGAGCGATTACCCGTTGATGTAGCAGGTCTTCTTTCACAGGATGGACCAGGCCGTCAGACCCTGCGCCCTGTGCGACGATTGTCGCCTGCTCTCCGGAATTTTCAGCAAGTGCCGTCAATAACGCGTGCACCAGGACTTCCGATTTGGTGCGGTTTGAGGCAAATGTCGGCGGCGTTACTGTTGCCCCCAACGCAGGGGCGCTTGAACGGAGCAATATCCGATAGCTTCCTTCACTCGCCACATCCTGATGTCGAACTTTTTGAACGCCCTCGTCTGCGGTCCGCACGAAAATTTCGCGGTGGGGATTTTCACTCGGTACAAATCTCGCCAGTCGATACTCTTTCGCGTAATCGATCTCCGTTTCCGAGGACACCACTGCAGCCAACACCGCAATTTGCCGATTGCCACGCGCCAGATGTTCGATTGCCTGCAAGGGTTGCTCGTTGCTCTGACTGGCAACTAGGTTGGCGATTCGGCGCCGGGTGGCACCGGCCAAGCGATCTCGGCAGTGGGAGTCAACCCGTTGTTGCAACTGGCTATCGCGCGTTCGCTCGGCGGCAGGAGCAACCCGCATGCGTTGCGCGGGCAAGTCTTGTTGGGCGTGCGCTTGTGCTCCCGCTGGGGGACGAGGTGCCCGGTTACTCGGCGCGGCATTACGACTGTTAAAAGAATTAAGGAAAGAGTGCATGGCGTTACTTTTCAAGTGAAATGATCGGCCGCTCGAGGCGCCGCACATTAGTGCCAGTAACTGCGCACAAGAGAGGGCCGATCACGAATGATTTAATTGAAGTAAGCTGGCAACGCGCCATGCTCGGCAAGATAGTCTACACGGTGATTGACCAGGAATGTCCTGGTGAGCTGACCGACATAATCCGACATATTCTCACTTCTTTTGCAGTTAACAGTACCGATCTCAGCTTGGTAAGTCACTGGATCCATGACCGAAGAATGAAGCGGCGATGCTGGATTTTCCCGATCTCTGGCCATGGCTTCTAGCAGGTTATGGTAGTTCGTTGTGAGCATCTCAAAATCTGGGCGATGCTTATCATTTCTCTGCAGGTGGAGGACCCAAGGCTCCCATGTACTCATGAACTGGATGACACGTTCTCCATCGTTTTCCGTAGCTGCATTACGCACCTTGTCACCAATCCTGCGCGCTATTCGTTCGGTCATGAAACTCAGGTCTCGGCCGTAGTAAATTGGTCTTGCCTGCCGGTGAGGCAAATGCAAGGAGTCTTGCAAGAAATAAATTGCTTCTAACTGGGCATGAACGTTCTGTGATTCCGAGGCGGCATTATGAAGCGTCGCTTCACGCCCCGTTTCGCCGATTACATTGTGCAGCATGAAAAACGCAATTCCATTGTTGTACAGATCGACTTCATCAATATCGCCGCGAGACAGCCGGGCCAGCAGGGCGACGTCCTCAATTTGCCTGAGCATGTAATCAAGGCGGTCGCCACACCCATCCTGCACATCTAAAGCCAGTCGGTTAACGTCGCGTGCCAGGGTTAAATCTCTCCGTTGGCTATCGTGGTAAATCGCTGCCACGACCGGCCGCAATCTCTCTGCCATATTGGCTATCCTTTCTGGCGCTAAAGGTGGCCTGGCGGCAAGAATGTGTTCACTGGCGATCAGTTGCTTGATGGCTCCGAAAAGTCGGGCATCCTTCGACAGAAATTCCAGATAGGCCCTGCCGGTCAAATGCTGGCTTTCCGGATCAGCCGGGATTGGGATGGGGCTTAGGCCACGACGATCCAGCGCAGGTACATTGACCAGTTCGTGCGCAGGCTCATCGCCAATACGCAGATCGCGGAGTTGCAGTTCCCGCTGCCATCCGTGTCTTTGGCGAGACGATGCGGAGCGTGGAGCGCGCGCCGCAGCAGCGTCCGGTTGTGGCGGATGATTGTTTGCGGCCCTGTCGGGTACTGCGGGTGGGTCATTGCGATTGCGCTGCCCGCGACTAAATAAATTGCCTATCCGTCTTTGCATGATGGGATTAAAAAGTAAGTTAAGGAACGAAGGAAGCACTGAGGTAATCGGGTTTTGGCGAGGAGGCGCTGCACCTGATGAGGATTTCTATCACCAGTACTGCTTCTCAAATCGATCAAGACAGCATGTTTTCAGATTACACACGTGGTCTTGGACAAACTGACCCAAGGATCCAAAACAAAAAACTAGAAATTGCACTCATAAATCGGCTCCAAAAATGCTCAAAAATTAACTAGTCGGTCTGCGAACGACATCGATAGAGCCCGACCTCGCTCCTTGTAAAAGCAACTTATGGCTTTCACTTTGCATGAAAGTCACCACCACTTTGCAAGGCAGACCTGTCGTGTATGTTCGGTTGCCAACTTCAGTTCCAAATTTTTAAGCCAGGATGACAAGTTTTTTGTGGGATATAGTCGAAATAAGCTGGCAACACGCCATGCTCGGCAAGATAGTCCGCACGGTGGTTAATCAGGAATGTCCTGGTGAGCTGGCCGACATAATCCGACATCCATCGATTCCGGCTGTTGCAAATACTTGCAATCTCGGCGTCGAAGGTAACTTGATCCATTACTGACGAATGAACCGGGGAGTTCGGATCTTCGCGATCCTCGACCATGTGTTCCAGATTGGAATGATAGTTTTGTGTAATCTTCTCAAAATCCGCACGATGCTCCTCGTGGTTTTGCAAGTGAAGGACCCAGGGCGTCCATGTACTCATGAACTCGATGACACGTTCGCCATCTTTCTCCGTTGCAGCATTTCGCACCTTGTCGCCTATCCGGCGCGCTATGCGATCTGTCATGAAACTCATGCCGGAATATATTGGCGTGGCCTGCCGGTGCGGCAAATGCAATTCATCTTGTAAAAAATAAATTGCGTCTAAATGTGCACGGAGGTTCTGTGATTCGGCGGCGGCACAATGAGCCGTTGCTTCACGGCCAATTTCGCCGATCACCCTGATTGGTGCCAAACTGCATCGCGAGGGGCATCCCGGATTGATTTCTCGCTCGGCAAGGTCGAAGGGCGATGTTTTCGCCATACTGAACGCGAGAGTGCTTTCAGCTCCTCGATATTGCTGTTCGCTGACATACACCACCACGGCCCAAGGTGTCGATGTCGAGCGTGAACCCGGCACTGTGTGGCTGTCGCTGGTCAGGTAAACTTTTGGCGATAGCTGGATCGAGCCATTTCCCCAAAGCATTCAGCGGCTAAACACGAACGCGTCATCCCGGATACTTGCTCAACTTAACGAGAGAGAAACACGTTTGATCAAATCGATATTATGTGATTGTTCGAATTGCGGATGCCGTCATGACGATGAATACTGGTCATGCGATTTTATCCATCGATCCGACTGGTTCCGCATGACTTACGACGTCATCGTTCTGTCGCACCGTGGATGATCTCTCTACATACTACGTCTCCATCGCCTATTCCCGTCATGGCATGGCGAAACCAGGCAGACCTGATCAGAGGAGCTTGCGATGCAATCCGAAGAAACGCTTAATGTGGGCGCTACAGCGGCACTGCTGCACGCCGAGGCAGACACCGTGCTGCAGTTTGCGCGCCGGGGCGAATTGCCAGGCACGCGCATCGGCAAATCATGGGTGTTCCTGCGTGAAGATGTGACCACCTTTTTAAAGGGCCACATCCGGCAGGAAACGGAAGAACGATGCCGCCGGCAGACTACCGCCGCGACACCGGAAGCGGTGCTGGTATCCGCCAGACCGCACAACAGTCGGCGCACTTCCCTACCCGCACTGCCCGACATCGCGTCACGCCGACGAAGTTAGTCACCACAAGTGCGGTGCCAGATCGCTGCCACGCAAACTGGCATAGCGCTGCAACATACGGGTACTCTTGTGCCCGGTAATTTTGGCAATCAGTACGTCCGAGAGCGTCGTTTTTTCATATAACCGGCAAGTTGCTTCGTGCCTGATGTCATGAAAGTGAAAATTGGTGACGCCGGCGTCCCTGAACACCAGCCGATACGTTCGTGACAGGTCAATGGTAGTCGCGTCCAGTGCGGTGACGCTCGGCTCGCCGTTCCAGAACGGGAACAGGCGTCCATCGCGCTGTTCAATCGACGCCGCGTCGGCTGCCTGGTAGTCCTTCAACAAGGCGATCGCAGTACTCGATAGGGGTACCTGGCGATGATCGCCATTCTTGGTGCGATCCAGAAAAATCGTTTTCTTGTTCAGGCTGACCTGCTTCGTCTCAAGCGTGTAACACTCCCGCAGACGCATCGCGGTTTCCGGAGCCAGGACAAACAAGGTCCTTTCGCAGTGGCGTGCCGCCAATACCTGCAGGATGCGCGTTTCCTCATCCGCATCAAGACGCCGGTCGCGCTCAATATCATGGCGCGGCTGCTTGCCGGCACCGATGACAGCGCGGTTATCATCGTCGGTGTAACTCGCGAAACCGCGCTTGAGGAGTCGAAGGGGATTTTGCGCGAGAACTTCGGGATGCTTGCGCAGCATCCAGTCGATGCAACGCGCCAGCGCACCATGACGATGTCGGATGGTCGACGGTGCAAGGTTGTCAATGCGCTTCATGCGCCGGACCCAGCTCTCGGCCCAATCGTCATTCAGATGGGCCGTGCTGGTACTGGCAAGTTGCACACGGACCGTATCAAGAAGTTTAACGTCGGAAACGGGAGCGGAATTATGCCGGACGTATTCGGCGATACAACGCGCCATGCTCCATGCGCTAACAGGGGCAACCCGTTCCTGCAACAGTGCACCGGGCACGATTCCTTGGGCGAGTAACGTCTCGAGATGCTGGCCGTACGACAACGCCTGCTCACGACTGTCAAATGTCGCGTACCGGGTTTTGCCGAGCAGCTTGTTCGAGACACGCAGCTGGAAATTACCACTAGGGAGGGATTTTACCGTCGACATGCCGTCAATTTATGACAGCAACCAGCCAATTTTCAACGGCCAGATGGCCGTATTAGCGGTGGTTAACCACTCGTTTTGCTGTGGTTGAACCTGCGATGAACTTACGCAGAATGCGCTAAGTCCTTGATTTTATGGAGGCGGGGGTCGGGTTCGAACCGGCGTAAACGGCTTTGCAGGCCGCTGCATAACCACTTTGCTACCCCGCCGTGGTGAATATTGTAACCACCAAATCGAATACATGCGACTTTCGAAACGGCCTTCCCGGAAAATCGTTTGATTATATTTTCCGAGAATAAAAAGGGAAGCTTTTAACGGCTTCCCTTTTAATCTGGAGCGGGAGAAGAGGCTCGAACTCTCGACCTCAACCTTGGCAAGGTTGCGCTCTACCAACTGAGCTACTCCCGCGTGAAACTTGATACTGAGTTCACCTAATGCATGCCTGTACTTTGCATTGAAACGAACTCTTCTTGAATCTAAACGCAAGCTTGGAACAGCTTGCGTTTTTAATCTGGAGCGGGAGAAGAGGCTCGAACTCTCGACCTCAACCTTGGCAAGGTTGCGCTCTACCAACTGAGCTACTCCCGCGTTCACAACAGAGGCGTATTATAGAGGGCCGCTTCTTTTTGTCAAGCCAGCAGCTTCCTGGCGCGACAGAAAAACAGAACATAGGTCACGAATTCTCTTTCATCAATGGCCATGCTTTTTTCAGGTAGTAGAACATTGACCAAACCGTCAATATGGCAGCAACGGCCAGCAGCCATTGCCCCCATATGCGCGTGTCGATCATGCCAAGCAATGTGTCGTAGTACAAGAGCATTGGAATGGCCACCATTTGCGCCGTGGTCTTGATTTTTCCGATCGAACTGACCGCAACGGATTTGGATGCTCCCAGCTGCGCCATCCACTCGCGCAAGGCCGAGATCGTGATCTCGCGGCCAATAATAATAAAAGCAATGACTGCATTGACGCGATCAAGTTGCACCAGGATCAGTAGTGCACCCGCGACCATCAGCTTGTCTGCTACCGGATCAAGGAACGCGCCAAATGCAGAGGTCTGATTCCAGCGACGCGCCAGAAATCCATCAAGCCAGTCTGTCAGCGCAGCCACGACAAAAATACAAGTCGAAGCCAAACCTTTGTCAAACGATGAAATCCAGGCTCCAGGCAAATAAAACACACCCACCATCAATGGGATTAAGGCAACACGCAACCACGTGAGCAGGATCGGAAAATTCAGTGGCATGGGTCGGGCTCTTGAAAGTAAGGCTTGGTTTGGTAATGCGTGTAGCCGAGCGTCCTGAACCCGGCTAATGGCAACGTGCCAGTAATCTAATGCAATTGCCGATAAATGTCTTCCGCCAATTGGCGGGAAATACCTTCAACTGAGGTCAGCTCTTCCACACTGGCGTTGGTCACCTCGCGCAAGCTACCAAAACGCGCGAGCAACTTTTGTCGTCGTTTGGCACCAATACCTTCGATCTCCTCAAGACGTGACGCCTGTCGTGTCTTGGCCCGCCGGGCACGCATGCCGGTAATTGCGAAGCGATGTGCCTCATCACGAATTTGTGCGATCAGCATCAGTGCGGCGGATTCCTTGCCGAGTTCCTTGGCTTCGCGACCGTCGACAAATACCAGCGTTTCCAGACCAACCCGCCGCCCTTCCCCCTTGGCGACACCGACAATGAGGCTGACGTCGAGTCCGAGCTCGACAAACACTTGACGCGCCACTTCCACCTGCCCTTTACCACCATCGATCAGCACGATATCGGGCATGACCCCTTCCCCATTGGCGACCTTTTCATAGCGACGCATCAATACCTGACGCATCGCCGCGTAATCATCTCCGGGGGTGATGTCGTTGATGTTGTAGCGTCGATATTCGCCGTTCTGCATGGCATGGTGATGAAAGACCACACACGATGCCTGGGTCGCTTCGCCTTGCGTGTGGCTGATGTCAAAGCACTCGACGCGCAAGGTCTCGATGTCGTCACTATCGAGTGCCAGCACATCAACCAACGCACGCGTACGCGACTGCTGCGACCCCTGCTCCGATAGCAAGCGCGCGAGAGAAATTTCGGCACCCTTGCATGCCATTTCCAGCCACTGCCGACGCTGCGCCTGCGGCTGGAACAGCAGATTGATCCGATGGCCACACTGCTCGATTAAGGCCAGCATCAATGCGGGCTGATCAAATTCCAGATTCAGAATCAATGTCGAAGGAATGAATTTTTCGAGATAGTGCTGCGCAAGAAATGCCTTCAGCACTTCGACATCAATGGCGTCTTCAGCGGTGGCCAGCGCGTTGTCAACATGGGTCGGGAAATACGCGCGGTCACCAAGGTGCCGGCCACCTCGCACCATCGCCAGATTCACGCAGGCACGTCCGCCCTGCACGATGACGGCGATGATATCGATGTCGGCATCGCTTCCCGTTTCCATGGTTTGCTGGTGCAGCACGCGCGATAAGGCACTGATCTGGTTGCGCACGGTCGCGGCCTGTTCAAACTTCAGTTCACCGGCATACGCATGCATCTTTCCTTCGAGCGTTTGCATCACCTCGCTCTGCCGGCCACGCAAAAATTTCGCTGCATTGTCAACATCAAGGTTGTAATCTTCCTGACTGATTTCGGCAACACAGGGCGCACTGCAGCGGTGGATCTGATGTAGCAAACAAGGTCGTGTGCGGTTAGCGAAAACGCTGTCCTCACAGGTTCGCAACAGAAAAACCTTTTGCAGAATCTGCATCGATTCCTTCACGGCCCATGCGCTCGGAAACGGCCCGAAGAACTGACTGCGCTTGTCGACCGAGCCGCGGTAATACGCCATGCGAGGAAAAGCCTGACCGGAAATTTTAAGATACGGGTACGACTTATCATCCCGAAAAAGGATATTGAAACGCGGATGCAAGGTCTTGATCAGATTATTTTCCAGGATCAGCGCTTCGGCTTCACTGCGCGTCACGGTGGTCTCAAGCCGGGCGATGCGTTCGACCATCATCGCGATACGCGAACTGCTGAGGGTTTTCTGGAAATAACTGGAAACGCGCTTCTTCAGGTCGCGCGCCTTGCCGACATACAGCACATTGTTGTCGACATCAAAATAGCGATAGACGCCCGGAAGATGCGGCAGCTTGGCCACCGTGTCGAGCACGATCATGCGCGAATCTGACAGCGGAACGACAGGCGTCGGTGGCACTTCCTCAGACATGCATCAGGCCAGCAATCGTGCGTAATGCAGCTTGGTAACGTGTGTCCGCTTGTAGTGCATCCCATTGCACGGGTGTACCGACTGGCACCAATGCCGCAATACGCGCCGCACTGGCAGTCGTCGCCAATGCCGGATCGAGGCCGGCAAGTAGCTGATCTGCCATATCGGGACGATTGCAGATCAAGACCATGTCGCAACCGGCCTGAAGTGCAGCGGTCGCACCGGCGACCACATCACCGGCAATGCTGGCACCTTCCATGCTCAGGTCGTCACTGAAAATGACGCCCTGGAAACCAATCTCGTTGCGCAATAACGAAAGCCATTTTTTTGAGAATCCGGCGGGTGCGGAATCAAATTGCGGATAAATGACATGTGCAGGCATCACGCCCGACAAGCCCCGCCCGAGCCAGCGATAGGGCTCGGCGTCATCAGCAACGATGGCATCCACATCGCGGTCATCGACCGGAATGGCGACATGCGAATCCGCCTTGACGAAACCATGTCCTGGAAAATGCTTGCCGCAATTGGCCATCCCGGCAAGCAGCAAGCCATGGTTCAAACTTCTCGCCAGTTGCGTCACAACTGCCGGATCACGATGGAAGGCCCGATCACCGATGACGCCTGATTCGCCATGATCAAGATCGAGGACAGGCGTGAACGACAGGTCGACACCGCAGGCGCGCAGCTCCGCGGCCAGGACGAAACCGACATCGGTGGCAGCGCGACTGGCAACCTGTTGATCGACGTCCCACAATTGGCCGAGTCGTCGCATTGCCGGCAATACCGTGAATCCGTCGGTACGAAACCGCTGGACCCGTCCGCCTTCATGATCGACCGCAATCAGCACGCCAGGCCTGGCGGCGTGAATCGCCGAGGTCAGCGCAACCAGTTGGGCACGGTCTTCCCAGTTGCGCGCGAACAGGATCACGCCACCAGTCAGCGGATGGCGGATGCGGGCAATATCGTGCGCATCCAGAACCTTGCCGACCACATCGAGCATGACTGGTCCGATGCTTTGCTCATTGCTGCCACTGACTGCGTGATTCATTTTTTCTCCACGATGACGAAAGCGACCGCATAGTCGGTTTCATCGGTAATCGAGACCTGTGCGGTCAGTTCGTGCTGCGCCATGAACAGGGCCAATGTGCCGCTGGTCACGACAACCGGTTTGCCGCTTGGATCATTCAATGTTTGCATTACACGCCACGTCATCGGCATTCTCATTCCCACGCCGATGGCTTTTGAAAAAGCCTCCTTCGCAGCAAAGCGCGTCGCAAGAAAGCTTATGCCGCGCAGCTCGGACTTGGCTGCACGGTGGTGATATTTTGCCAGTTCATCGACTCCGAGAATTTTCTCGGCAAAGCGCGGACCGTGGCGCCTGAGTGCAGCGGCAATGCGGTCTATGCGGATGATGTCGGTACCGATGCCATAGATCATGATCGTCGCTGTCTGCGTGCCTGAGTCAGGATTGCCTTCATGTCCCCGACTGCCGTTTGCCAACCCACCGCAATGGCCCGGACCAGCAAAGCCTGCCCGACCTGAATCTGAGTAACATCCTCCAGCGCGGCAAGACGACCAGCATTGTTCAGGTCGAGCCCATGCGCAACCTGTACTTGCATCCCGAGACGGGACGCTGCCACAGTGCAAGTCGCTAGCCGTTCGAACTCTTCGTCCGCGCAGATCGCAGTTGCCGAAGTACCGTACTTGCTTGCGTCAAATTCAATTGCGCATGCGCCTGCGGCGTGGGCTGCCTGCACTTGCTCAAGCTCGGTTTCGATGGCAAACGCAAACTCTATTCCATTGGTGTGCAATTGCTTCGCCGCCTCAGCACTCCCGTCACGCATCGACATGCAAATCCGCTGCGGCCGCATGCTGATTGTCTGATCGAGCAGCTGACTACCCGCTGGCAACCGCAAATGCAATTTGATCATCAGCTCTGAGGCGATCGACACCAGCAGGGCCGGAGCGACCTCACCTATCACAAGACTGATGCCATCGGCACCGGCGGCCTGCGCAAGACGGGCAGCCTGGACAATGTCTGGTCCGGGTCGATCAGTACGGAGCCGAACCAGCGGCATCAGATCGACATGGAAGTCCGGACCAGTAGAATGCGGATTGAGATAACTCATCGGTAGCGATAATTCCTAAAGCTGGGTCAGATCGATCAGGATCTGCCGGGTATTGAGGGGGATACCTCCGAGCTGGTGCGCCAGCAGGAAACGCATCAGGAACTTACTCTGGCTTTGCGTCATCGTACCGGCATAGTCTTCACGCTCCATGTCAAGCAAGGTCTGACCAGAGACCCGTGGCCAGATGTCTGATGGCCGGGCTGGTCGCGCACCGCGCTCCGGATCAACCACATAACTACTGGCGGGCAGAACGCGCTGGCCGGTGCTTGAGCAAATGCTGAGATCAGCTGCAACGCCGGTTTCCCTCATCAGGCTCAGCTCGAATTTACGCAAAACGATTGGTGCGGCTTCGCCGTGCGCCAGCTGATTTAGCGCTGACACATAATGGTCGAACAAACCGGCATGCGGATCATCGCGCGCAGTCAGCTTGATCAGTAATTCATTGAGATAGAACCCACACAGTAAAGCGGATTTTTCCAGGGGCAGCAAACCACCGACCCATTCAGCACCTGTCAGCGTGCGAATTTCGGATTTGCCGGTCCAGCTCAATGACAGCGGCTGGAAGGTTTGCAGTACGCCACGCAATGCAGAATGAGGACGCTTGGCACCTTTTGCGACCAGACCGATTCGACCGTGCTCGCGGGTGAACACATCAATAATCAGGCTGGTTTCCCTATGCGGATAACTGTGCAGCACGAAACCGGGTTGACCCACAACGCGCAGGAGTTTCTCTGCAGATGCCGTGCGACGTGGTCGCACCGGCGGCTTGACCGAGGTCACCGGAAGAGCAGACTGATCGACCGCGCGAGTCACCTTGTCGACTTATTCGTAACCGTAAGCGCGCAAACCTGCTTCATTATCGGCCCAGCCTGACTTGACCTTCACCCATATTTCGAGATAAACGGGACCACCGAACAAGCGCGCCATGTCCAGTCTGGACTGGGTTGAAATTTCCTTGAGGCGCGCACCCTTCTGTCCGATCAGCATCGATTTATGCGTGGAACGCTCGACCAGAATGGCTGCGAAGACGCGCCGCAAGTCGCCTTCCTGTTCGAATTTTTCGATCAGGACCGTACTTGTATAGGGCAACTCGTCACCGACGAAACGGAAAACTTTCTCACGAATGATCTCGGCAGCAAGAAATTTTTCACTACGATCAGTGATGTCGTCAGGACCGAACTCCGGAGGATTTTCAGGCAGGAAGCGGCGTGTCTCTTTTTGCAGCCCATCCAGCTGAAATCGCAATGTCGCCGACACGGGCACCACCGCAGCAAAATCATGCTTGGAAGCGATTTCTTGCGCGAACGGTAACAGCACAGCCTTATCCTTGACCCGATCCGACTTGTTGATCACCAAGATACAAGGCACCGAATCCGGGATCAAATCGAGCACTTGCTGATCAGCCGGTCCAAAGGTACCCGCCTCAATAATGAACAGGATCACGTCAGCAGACGTCAGTGTGTTCGCAACGGTCTTGTTGAGTGTCTTGTTGAGCGCGTTGGCATGCTTGGTCTGAAAACCGGGGGTATCGACATAAATGAACTGCGTGTCCTCAACAGTCTGAATGCCGGTAATACGATGCCGCGTGGTTTGCGCCTTGCGCGACGTGATACTGACTTTTGCACCGATCAGCGCATTCATCAACGTCGACTTGCCGACATTGGGACGACCGACGATGGCGATGTAGCCACAGCGGAAATTCGGGGTTGTTACTGGTTCAGTCATGCGATTTTCGATTGGGTAACAGAGATGGAAATGGATGTTTCAGAAGACGTTTCTGGCTCCTGCACAACAACGTTAGTCGCAGGCATAGCGGGCTTGCCCGCCTTGCTCGACACTTTTTTTGTTTCGGCGTAAATATCTGGCACGGTCGAATCGGACGAGGCGGACGCTGCAACAGCGTCCGTCTGAATCGTCGCGATTCCTGTCAACTTCAATTGGGATGCACGCGGCTTGACCTTGCGGGTACCTGGAGCTCCCTTGGATGGGGCTGACTGCAACACATCAAGTGCGCATTGCGCCGCTGCCTGCTCCCCGGCCCGCCGACTGCCACCGGCACCGAATACCTTGATATCAAGCTTGGGCACAAGACATTCAATCTCGAATTCCTGATTATGTGCAGCGCCATGAGTTGCCACAACGTTGTACTGTGGGAGCGCAATTTTTCTGCCCTGCAAATATTCCTGCAACAGCGTTTTTGCATCCTTGCCTAACGTCTTCGGATCGACCGAGTCCAGAATAGGAATGTAGAGTGAACGGATGACATCTCGCGCAGCATCAAATCCGGAGTCCAGAAAGATAGCGCCGAACAGGGCTTCCAGCGTATCCGCCAAAATGGACGGGCGCCGAAAACCGCCTGACTTGAGCTCACCTTCGCCAAGGTGCAGGAACTGCGAAATCTCCAGCCGCTGTGCGATCTCGTACAACGCTTGCTGCTTGACCAAGTTAGCGCGCAGTCGGGAAAGATCTCCTTCGTCAATCTTGCTGTAACGCTCGTACAGCAATGAAGCGATGACACAATTAAGTATTGAGTCGCCTAAAAACTCTAGTCGCTCGTTGTGGGCAACACTGTGGCTACGATGCGTCAGCGCCTGCTGCAACAAGGTGGGGTCTTTAAACCAGTAATCCAGTCGATCTTCCAGAAGCATACAATCCATTTCAGTCCGCACAACAACGGGTTACGCGGCCGGTTTCCTCGCAACGCCCTTCACAGTCGTCGCCGAATAATCAATTAATAACCAGGTAGGGCCTATCAGCGGAATCTTTTTCTGGTAAGCCACGTTGATGTCGAACTCGTCGCCATCTTTGACTACATCCAGATCTTTGCTGGATATCGAGTCGATATAACCAACACTGGCCTGCCGATCAAATGACGCGCGGATCTCTATCGGCGTTTTTCCGTCAGCCTTCGCCGCTGCGATTGCTTTTTTGATCGACATGAACTCGATTACTGTTGGCACTACTTTTAATCCAAGTACACCCACCACACCGACCAGCGCTAAAAGCACAATTAGCCCGACCAGCGTTACGCCTTGTTGTCGTCTCAATGCCGCTCTTTGCATATCCTATCCCTGTCGTGAGTATGGTTTAACTAGTGAATGCCACCTATCCGCTTCAGATTACCAAGGTTCATCCAGACATAAAACGCTTTTCCAACAATGTTCTTGTCCGGCACAAATCCCCAGTACCGGCTGTCCGCGCTATTGTCCCGATTATCACCCATCATAAAGTAATGTCCAGCAGGTACCGTGCAAGCAAACCCTTCGGAGTTATAGGTGCACGCTTCGCGCATCGGGTAGTTATCGATGTTACTGAGCTCGTTGGGAGCTTGCGGATTGTTCAGTATCTTGTGATCACCGACACCGAACTTCTCGACATATTGTTTTGAATACGTCAATCGCTCTTCGTCCAGATAATCGGGTAACGGTGCGTAAGATACCGGAGTGCCATTAATTATCAATCGCTTGTTCTTGTACACGACCCGATCACCCGGCGTTCCTACGACCCGCTTGATGTAATCCAGTGACATGTCCTTCGGATACTTAAACACCATCACGTCGCCACGCTGCGGATCGCTGACCTCTATGATTTTCTTGTTGATAAGCGGCAAACGAATGCCATACGCGAATTTATTCACCAGAATCAAATCACCGACCAGCAGCGTCGGCACCATCGATGGTGACGGTATTTTGAAAGGCTCGTACAAAAATGAACGTAGTACGAACACCAGCGCAATGACAGGAAAAAAACTACCCGAATATTCAACCCACGTCGGCTGGCGCAGGATGTCCGCTTCCAGCGCATGCCGCCCCGACGTTTCCAGCTTGATACCCTCTGCTTGCAATTTGGCATTGCGCGCATCGAATTCCCGAAGCGCGGAATCAGCCTTAATGCGGCGTTGCTTGGCCAGATAAAACACGTCCAAGAACCAGATCACTCCGGAAATGACTGTCAAAACAAAAAGTATTAATGCGAAGTTACCCAAAATTGCCTGGAAGTTCATTTGTCGTCCACTTGTAAAATTGCCAGAAAAGCTTCTTGCGGTATTTCAACCGAACCGACTTGCTTCATTCGCTTCTTACCGGCTTTCTGCTTTTCAAGCAGTTTTCGCTTGCGGCTGATGTCCCCGCCGTAGCATTTAGCCAGTACGTTTTTACGCAAGGCTTTGACATTTTCCCGCGAAATGATATTTGCGCCGATGGCTGCCTGAATTGCGACATCGAACATCTGGCGAGGAATCAGCTCACGCATTTTCGCTGCGACAGCGCGTCCGCGGTAATTGCTATTACTACGATGAACGATGATGGCCAGCGCATCGACTTTCTCGCTGTTGATCAGCATGTCGACCTTGACCACATCGGCCGAACGATATTCCTTGAACTCGTAGTCCATCGATGCATAACCGCGTGACGTCGATTTGAGCTTGTCGAAGAAGTCGAGAACGATTTCCGCCATCGGCATTTCATAGGTCAACTTGACTTGCTTGCCGTGATAATTCATGTCGATTTGCATGCCACGCTTACCCGTGCACAGGGTGATTACTGCACCGACATATTCTTGCGGCATATACAAATTGACGGTTACTATCGGCTCGCGCACTTCCTCTATGCGTGACGGATCGGGCATTTTCGAGGGATTATCAACCATCAGCAGTGTGCCGTCGCGCAATACCACTTCATAAATCACCGTCGGCGCTGTCGTGATGAGATCCATATCGAACTCGCGTTCGAGTCGCTCCTGGACAATCTCCATGTGCAACAAGCCGAGAAATCCGCACCGAAAGCCGAAGCCCAACGCTTGCGAAACTTCAGGCTCGTACTGCAGTGCTGCATCATTCAACTTTAA
>CANFED010000051.1 GCA_947445995.1 Oxalobacteraceae bacterium
AAGGCACGTAGTTGCGACAAATCAGTCTTGCCCGTGCGGTCGACCAGCGCGTATTCATAAATCCAGCCGACCCCGGTGGCATCCGGGCCGAGCGTGCTGCGCGCTTGCGGTGGCATGCGCGCCTGCGCCTGACCGAGCGATTCGAGCACGCGCGAACGGGCCCAGTACGGATCGGTGCCATCCTCGAACAGCACGTAGACAAACGAGTCGCCAAAGAACGAATAGCCGCGCACCGTCTTCGCGCCCGGCACCGACAGCATCGTCGTACTCAGCGGATAGGTGACCTGGTCCTCGATCAGTTGCGGTGCCTGTCCCGGATAGCTGGTGCGGATGATGACCTGCACGTCGGACAGGTCCGGCAGCGCATCGAGCGGCGTCTTGTTGAGTGACCACAACCCCCAGCACGTGACGAACAGCGTGGCCAGCAGAACCAGCACACGGTTGGCAATCGACCAGCGGATCAGCAGCGCGATCATGGCGCACTCATCCGGGTGGTGATGCCTTTCAGGCTGGCGTCGGAGTCAATCAGGAACTGGCCCGAGCTGACCACTTTCTGGCCGGCTTGCAGGCCGCGCAGCACGACGGTCTGGCCTTTTTCCACGGCACCGGTCTCGATATCGGCCGGCGTAAACGTGCCGCCGTCATTGGCCAGCATCACGACCGTGCGCGTGCCGGTGCGGATCACCGCTTCGGTCGGAATCAGCAGCACCGGCGCACCCGCTGGTGCGACAAATTGCAGTGTCGCGAACATGCCGGGTACCAGCAGCGCGGCCGGATTGGCCAGTTCAATACGGACCTTCAGCGTGCGGGTGGCGACGCTGACATCAGGCAGGATGGCATCGACCTGGCCGCTGAATGTCTTGCCGGGTAGCGCGGCGATCTGCGCGGTCACGGCCATCCCCGGTGTGACCCGTGCGGCCAGACTTTCCGGCAGTTCGGCCTGCAGCCAGACGGTGCCGGTGCCATTGATCCGCAGCAGCGGTGCCCCGGCCATCACGGTACTGCCAGCCCGGATCGATAGCTCGGTGATGACGCCGCTGACCGGCGCGCGCAAGGTCATGCGCGGCTGTACTTTTCCGCTGCGGGCGACGTGGGCGATCTGCGTGTCGTCCATGCCGACCAGCACCATGCGCTGACGTGCGCCTTCGAGCAGCAGCGCGTTATCGGGCAGGCGCTGCACGGTCAGAAATTCTTCCTGCGCGGCGATCCAGTCCGGCACGGTCAGTTCGACCAGGGTCTGGCCTTGCCGTACCGGGTCGAGCACGGCACGCACCGGCAAGCGTTCGACAAAGCCGTTTGCGCGTGCTTGCAGCAGCACCACGTCGCGCTCGTTCCAGGCGATCGTGCCGACGGCGGCGAAGGTCGCCGGCAACGTGCCGGTCGTCACGGTGGCGGTGCGCACGCCGAGATTTTGCTGCATGCGCGCACTGATTGCGACCCCGCCGACGTCATTGCTGGCATCGTTGCCGGCGTCGGCGTAGACCGGCACCAGTGCCATGTCCATGAACGGCGACGGACCGGGCTTGTCGAATTTTTGTCCGGGCACCATCGGGTCGTGCCAGTACAAAACTTTCTTGTCGGCGGCGGGGCTGGCAGCGACCGGCATGGCAGCGGAATGCTGCTTGCCTAGCTGGTAAAACCCGGTACCAATGAGTACGGCAGCAATGCCAAGGAGGGGAAACAGCAGGTGGTTTTTCATGGAGTGACTCCGGTGTCGGCGGCGAGCAGAAAGTTGAGTTGGGCCCACAGGCGCGCGGCATTGGCCGCATGATCCAGTGCCATCAAGGCGACTTCGGTTTCATTGCGACGCGCCAGCAATAGCTCGGATAGCGTCGCCTTGCCGCCGCGCCAGGCACCGAGCACGGCCGCACTGCGTTGTTGCGCCAGCGGGATCAGGTCCGTTTCGTAGCGCTGATGGCGCGCCAGGTCGGTGCGCCACGCATCGATCAGGGTGCGGGTTTGGGCAGTGCGTTCGCGCAGCGCTTCGTCGCGCTCGGCGCGGGCTTGTCCGACGCTGGCCAGACGCGCGGCCAGTGTGCGGTCCTGGCGATTGGCCTGATCCAGCTGGAACGGGATCGACAATCCGACCGACACCATGTTCGCGTAAGCCGATCCGCGCTGTGCGTAGCCGACCTCGACGCTCCAGTCGGATTTTTTCTCGGCCAGTGCCAGCCTGGCTTCGGCAGCGGCGACCTGTTCCTGCGCCGTCAGTACCGCAATCTGCGACTCGTGCGACAGGTCGGGTGCGATCGTATCGAGCGCAAGGTGATCGATATCAGGCGGACCGGACAGCGTGTCGTGGTCGCTTGCGCCGGTCCAGCGTGCCAGCATCGTGGCGGCGGCGCGGGCGCGCTGCGCCAGTTCATCGCGCTGGTCATCGATCAGTACGACGGCGCTGCGCGCTGCCAGCACATCCGAGAGGTTGCCGCGACCGCCACGATAAGCGCCGTCGGCGGCGAGGATTTCTTGCCGGGCCTGCGTCGCCTGCAGGACCACCAGCGCGAGTTTCTGTTCGGCGTAATAGCGATCCAGCCAGGCCATCGCAGTGGCGCGGCGCAGTGCGGCAGCGGCGGCGCGTTGTTGCGCCTCGGCCTTGTCGGCAGCACGCAATTGCACGTCGCGTCGCGCGCTGCGTTTGTCGCTGCCAGTGAGTTCTTGCTGGATGCCGACGCGTCGCATCGTCATGAAATCGCGTCCGAGGCTGGCGCGGTCCGGGCCGTCGGCCGGGATGTTGTCGATGCCGATCTTCAAGACCGGATCGGGCAACTGGCCGGCCGCGACGGCGAGCGAGCGGGAGGCCTGGGCGGCGGCATCATGGCTATCGAGCTGGCGCGAATAATCAAGCGCTTGCTGCTGGGCCGCCGCCAGCGTCAGCGGGACGGCATGAACCGTGCTGGCAGCGAGCAAGGTAAAGGAAAAGAGGACGAACGAAGGACGCATGATTTCTCCGGATGACAAAACGCAACGGCACCGCACGAGGCGGCGACACGGGCAGGATCAGGTCCGGGAAATCAGAGCTGGAAGCGGCAGTGCAGGATGGTGTGGGGCGGCGCGGTGGTGCGCGCCAGAACGAAGCCCGGCAACATGCGACGTGGTGTCGGCGGCGTGGCCGGTGCCAGTTGCTGCACCAGCGCTGCCGCAATGAACGGTGCCGCATGCGGCGTGCCGGGTTTGTCCGGCAGCTGATGGCCATCGTGCTGATGGGCATGGCACAGCGCCGGTTGCGCCATGTCCATGTCGGCACAATCCGGCATCGCCTGCATCGTCAGACTGCTGGCCTGCCCCGGACACACGTACGCCGCCAGCGCCAGCTGTGCGAACAGCACGCCGAGGAGGGCAACGAAGACGACCAGCAGGCGTCGCAGGGGCAAAATTTTCATGCGCCGATATTAACCGAAGTGCGGCGTCACACTGGCTGGAAAAGTCGGTGCGCGCCGATGCCGGGTTGCCTGTTCGTAGGCATAGGCCAGCTTGATCAGCATGCCTTCGGCATAGGCACCGGCGACGAACGAAATACCCACCGGCAGGCCCGCCACGAAGCCGGCCGGTACCGTGATATGCGGATAACCGGCGACGGCTGCCGGACTCGAAAAGCTCTCGCCGTAGTGATCCGCATTGACCGGATCGGTCAGCCACGCCGGACCACCGGTTGGTGCGAACAGCGCATCGAGCTTGAATTCGGCCAGCACCTGATCGATGCCTTCGGCGCGCGCATAGCGGTGGTTGTTGGCCAGCGCGTCGCGATATTCCTGACTGTCGAGACCGCCCTTGGCGTCGGCCCGCACGAACAGTTCCTGATCAAAGAAAGCCATCTCGACAGGCCGGTGGATCAGGTTGAAGGCAATCACATCCTTGAGCGAACTGACCGCTGCGCCTTGCCCGAATTCGGCCAGATAGGCATTGAGGTCGGCCTTGAGTTCATACAGCATCACTTCGAGTTCCGAGTCGCCGTACTTGGTGATGTTGGGCAGTTCGACCTCGACCAGAACTGCGCCTTTGGCTTTCAGCACCAGTAGCGCGGCATCGGCGATGTTTTGCACGTAGGGGTTGCTGGAGCGGGCATTGGTGACGACGCCGATACGGGCTCCGCGCAAGCCATCGGCATCGAGAAAGCGGGTGTAATCCTGTGCCTTGCCGGTATTGATGGTGGTGACAGCGGTGGCGGCGTCACGTGCATCGACACCCGTCATCGCCCCCAGCAGGACTGCGGCATCCGCGACGCTGCGCGTCATCGGGCCGGGCGTGTCCTGACTGTGCGAGATCGGAATGATGCCGTCGCGGCTGATCAGGCCGACCGTCGGTTTCAGGCCGACCAGTCCGCAGATCGAGGCTGGCGACGTGATCGACCCATCGGTTTCGGTGCCGACCGCAATGGCTGCAAGACTGGCGGCGATGGCTGCGGCCGAACCGGAGCTTGATCCGCTGGTATTGCGGTCCAGCGCATAGGGATTTCGGGTCAGTCCGCCGCGTGCACTCCAGCCCGAAGTGGAGCGGGTCGAGCGGATATTGGCCCATTCGCTCAGGTTGGTTTTGCCGAGGATGACCGCGCCAGCCGCGCGCAACTGCGTGACGAGGAAGGCATCACGCGGTGCTTTGGCACCGATCAGCGCGAGCGAACCGGCGGTGGTCTGCATCGCATCGGCGGTGGCGATGTTGTCCTTGATCAGAACCGGAATGCCATGCAGCGGGCCGCGCGGGCCGCTGGCCTTGCGCTCGGCATCGAGCGCGCTGGCGATGGTCAGCGCATCGGGATTGCGCTCGATGACGGCATTGAGATGCGGGCCGGATTTGTCGAAGGCCTTGATGCGGGCCAGATAGTGCACGGTCAGGGCGTGCGATGTGAGCGACCCGTTGCGCATGGCGGCCTGCAATTGCGCGACGCTGGCCTCGACCAGATTGAGCTGGCTGGCGGTGGCATCGGCTGGCGTGGCGATCGTCCCAATGGCACCGGCTGCGGCGCTCAGCTTGATGAAATTTCTGCGATTCATGGTGGCTCCGTGAGAATGCAATAAAAAACCCCGCTGGCGAAGTCACCAGACGGGGTAGCCGTATCTGCTGGCTCCGGTCAGAACTTGTAAGCCGCGCCAATATTGATGAAGCGCCCGACGGCACCGGCCTGATGCAGGCCTGCGTCAAAGAAGGTACCACCGGCACCGCCGTAGGTCTGGTAATCCAGCGGCGGTGCCTTGTTCAATGCATTTTGCACTGACGCGTGGAAAGTCCAGTTCTTGTCGAACTTGTAGCTGCTGTAGACATCGAGCGTCGTGAAGCTGGCAACGCGGCAATACTGCGCCGGTACCGCACCCGAAAACGCCGGGCCGCTGAACGAGCCGTTGATCGCACTGGCGCAATCGACGGCGCCGACGGTCGGATCGGTGACCTTGAAACTGCTGATCCAGTTGATCGTGCCGGCGACGCTCAGTGGGCCGTTTTCCCAGGTCGTGATCAGATGGGCGCGGTCCCGCGGGTTGCCGGTATCGCCCGAGACGCCGGACGGGCCATGCGTGCCGGCCAGCTGATAGACGGTACCGTCGGCACCGACCTGCTCGTACTTGAACATGTGCGATTCGTTGAACTCGACGGTCAGCTTGCCAGCCGTTTTCAGGTTCATCGTATAGCGCATGTCGAGGTCGATGCCGCGCGTATGGGTGCTCTGGGCATTTTCATACGGGAACGGCGCGAACAGGATGTTGCCAGCGCCTGGCGTCTGATTGACGCTGCCGCCAGTGCCATTGAATGGCTGGATCGTCGGCGACGAGCGCACCAGATTGCCGGCAAAACTGTAGGTTGGATCGCCCGAGCTGGAGATGATCTGGTTGGCGATGCGGATGTCATAAAAATCGGCCGACATGTTGAACTGCTTGGTCGGTTCGAAAATGACGCCCAGCGTGTACGACTTCGAGGTTTCGGGCTTGAGCTTGATGTTCGGTTGCTGCACGCCGAGCAGCCCGATGGCGCACTGGCGCGGATAGTTACCGGCCAGCGTGGCCGGATCGACACCTGGCGAGGTGTTCGGACACAGCGTGTTGTCGCGATACGTGGTGTAGTAAAACGACTGGCCGGCGTTGCCGTTCTCAGCCGGGTTCGGTGCCCGGAAGCCCTCGGCATAGGTGCCGCGGAAGGTGACGATTTTCAGGGGAGCGAACTTGAAGCCGACTTTCGGGCTGGTCGCGCTGCTGCTGCCGTTGTACTTGTCAAAGCGCACTGCGCCATCAAGTTCGAGATTCTTGAGGACCGGTGCGACCAGTTCGACATATGCCGCCGCGATATTCTGGTTGCCGATGGCGAAGGCATTATTGCCGACCTGCGTGCCATTGGCGAACGCATCGGCTGCTTGCGCGTTGAGCTCGCGATGGGTGAACTCGGTACCCACACCGATGGCCAGCGGACCGCCCGGCAGCGCCATCAATTCACGCGTGCCGCGCAGGCTGACAAATTCCAGAATGTCGGTAGCTTTCGAATTGGTTTGTGGCGCGACGAAGGCATTCGCAGCGGCGCTGTTGCCGCCGGCTGCCTGACCGACCAGATACGGCGTAATCGGATTGTTCAATGCCGATTGCAGGTTCAGGAAATTGATCGAACCGTGACCGGTTTGCTTGACGATGTTTTCCGTGAATCCGGCCGAGGCGGTCATGTCCCATTTGCCGATGGTGCCGGTGAGGTCACCGACAAAGCGGTAGGTCTGCGAATCGACACTGGTCGAACTGCCGCCCAGGTTGGCAAAGTTGTACTGCAAGACTTGCGTCGCGCCGGTCGTGTTGCCCGGATAGCTCGATGGCACTGTGATCAGCAGTGGCGCGTTGGCGGGCGTGATGTAAGGAATGCCGCCTGGTTTGTAGGCCACCGATGAGAGGCCGCTCAGACCACCGGTACCGGAGTAGCCATTGATTTGTTCGGCCTGCGAATCGAACAGCGAGCCCTTGAGCTTGAGCTCCCAGTCACCGGCCAGTCTTTGCGTGTGCGATCCGACGATATTGATGTTGCGGGTCTGTGGCTGGATTTCGATATTGGCATTGCGGTACGCGCACTGTCCGGCGGCGAGGCGGGTGGCATCGCAACCCGGCAGGAAGCCGCTGATGTTGCCGCTAACCGGATCGAGCAGGTAGCCGGTGATGCTGCCTGGATAACCGGCATTGAGGTTGTTCGGCACGCCCGAGGTCAGGTTGTTGCCACCCTGGCTGGACAGGTCGGTATTCGTGAAGGCCATGCCGCTGCGCTGCGAGACCAGAATCTTGTCCTGCTTGCGGTATTCGACCGACAGGTAAGAGTTGTGGCCGTCTTCCGCCAGATCGCCCCAGCCGATGATGCCGGAGGCGTGGCTGGTGGCACCGCCACCGCGCGTGCTGGTGCCGGTTTCGGCCGCGATCTCCTGGCCGACATAGGTCTTCTTCAGGATCACGTTGACCACGCCGGCCACCGCGTCCGAGCCGTACACCGACGACGCACCGTCTTTCAGGACTTCGATGCGGTCGATCGCTTCGAATGGAATCTGGCTGATGTCGACAAAGCTGCGCTGGCCGTCATCGGAGAGCGCATACGGTGCCATCCGGTGACCGTCAATGAGTACCAGCGTCGCACCAACCGTCAGGCCGCGCAACGCGACACCGCTGGCTCCACTGGAAAACGCCCCGTTGAACGATTGCGACAGCGTACCTGCACCGTTGGCCGTGATGTTGCGCAAGACGCTGGAGACATCGGTATAGCCTGAGGCTTTCAGGTCTTGCAGCGTGATGACCTGCACCGGGCTGGGGGTTTCCTTGTCGCTGCGGCGGATGTTCGATCCGGTCACTTCGACCCGCTGGACCTTGTCGCCGTCAACTTGCTGCGCATGGGCGTTATGAACCGCCATTGGCATCAGGGCCAGACTGCCCAGCGCCAGTGCGTTGATCTTGATGGTTCTCTTCATGGATTTCATCGGTGATTCCAGTCTTCATCCTCGGGTTGCCGGGCACAGGATAGTGTTCCGGCAGGTACAGCGGTCCAACGCAGTTCGGGAGCGGCTGCTCCCCCTGCTGTCGGTGGGTAAAGAGGTGTGCTGCGTGATTAGTCAGGTCGGATTTCGTGCACCAGTGCGGTCGCGCCGTAAATCACGGACAGGGTTTCGAGGATGGCACCGCTGTGCACGGCGACCGCCCGGTTGACGCGCTGGTCGAACCAGAATGCGCCGCCCAGCGAGTGGATATTGCCGTCAAAAATCAGTCCGACGATTTCGCCATTGCGATTGACCATCGGGCTGCCGGAGTTGCCGCCGATGATGTCGTTGGTGGTCGAAAAATTGAAGGGTTGCGACAGCTTGAGCCGGGATTTCGCAGCCAGCCACGAGGCCGGCAAGGCGAATGGCGCGACGCCAGTGTCGCGCTCGAAGGCCCCGCCGATGGTCGTGAACGGGGCGACCTGTTGGCCGGCTTCTTCCCAGCCTTGCACTTCACCGTAGGACAGGCGCAGCGTGAAGGTGGCATCGGGATAGTCACCGGTGCCGCGCTGGGCGAAGCGGGCCTGGGCGATCAGCTCCGAGTTGCGTTCGACGACTGACTCGACGTCGCGTTCGTAGTCCTTGCGCAGTGCCCGTGCGGCCGGGTCGATCGCCAGCGCGAGACGGATGAACGGATCATCGGAGCGCTCGATGGCTGTCTGGCCACCGTCCCACAGTGCCTTGCGTGCGGCCATGTCGCCGAGTCGGGTGTTGCCTATTAACGCGGCGGCCAGTTGATCCGGCGCTTGCCGGCCCAGTATCTGCCTGACCAGCGGATGGTCGGTACCGAGCCGCTCGCGCAGCTTGGTCAGCGAAAAGCCGAACTTGACCTGTTCGAACTCGGGATAGATAGGCGCGCTGGAAAACAGTTGCTGTTCCAGTTCAGGTAGCTTGCCGTCGGTAAATTCCGGCAGGCGCTGGCCGTTCGGCAGGCTGCGTTCACGTGCCGCACGCACTAGCAAACGGGCCATGTCGAAGTAGGTGCTGTTAAAAGCGCGTCCGCGCTCGATCATCCCGTACGGTTTTTCCATTTGGCGATAGGCTTGCTGGGCAGTAGCGATGGCATCCCAGGCGGGACTGACAGTGGCCGCCAGCGTGGCGCTGGCGGCAGTGATGCGGCGTAATTCGGTTTCTTCGATCAGTTTGCGTTCACGCAGAGCCGGGTCGAGCAATGCGCTCAGTTCGCCGAACATCGCCTTGTAGCTGTTCTCGACACCGAACAAGGTGCCTTCCGAGATGCGCGCCGCCTCTGCGCTGCGCTTGCCGAACTGTTCCAGTACGCCACGCAGTTCGGCCAGTTCCAGCAAGCCACCGATCAGGCCGATGTCGCGGATGGTGTCGAGTTGCGCCATCGTTAGCTGGCGCTGGGTCGAGCCGGGGTGGCCGGTCACGAACACCAGTTCGTTGGCGATCGCTCCATTTTTGCTAAACGGCAGGAAGTTGGTGATGGCGGCAGGCTTGCCGTTTTCGTAGGCACGTACCAGCGCGATGTCGAGATCAAAACGCGGGAAATTGAAATTGTCCGGATCGCCGCCAAAAAATGCGCTATCTTTTTCTGGTACCCAGACTAGCCGGGTATCCTGGAAACGGTGGTAACGGTACAGGTGATAGCGACCGCCGTGATACAGGTCGACCACATCGCAACGGACGGTCTCGCGCGCACTACCGATGCAGGCCGAGGCCAGCGTCGCCTTGATCTCGTTTTGTGCTGCCTTGAAGGCCTCGCCCTGCAAACCTCGGGTGGCGTCCTTGACCTGACTGGTCACGTCGGTAATCAGTTCGAGCCGGTTCAATTCGATTTCCGGACAGCGCACTTCCTGTTCGCGCTGGCGTGCCAGAAAACCGTCTTGCATGTAGTTCTTGCTGGCACTCGATAGCTGGTCGACGCATTCCGACGCGCAATGGTGGTTAGTCATGACCAACCCGTCTTTCGAGATGAAGGATGCTGAACAACCACCGGCGATCCGCGCCGAGCCTTGCATCATGCGGTTGGTCCATGCAGCGGTGGGGGTAAAGTTGTAGCCTGCTTGCAAACGATCAGTTGGCAGGTTGTCCAGTGTCCACATGCCTTCGGCGGCAAAGGCCATCCCCGGCAGGGCAAAAAGGAGAGAAAGCCACAAAGTATTACGCACGAATATCTCCCAAGTTTTAATTATGGGGAAGACGTTAGCATAGGTTTAAAAACAATGTTTTCTGGAAGTTTAGAGTCGCGAGGAGGGGGGGCTTGCGTGGTGAAAGAGCGATCGGGAGTCGTGAAAAGTTGGTGCGAGATGCAGTTTTTGTTGCAATATTTTGTTGGGCAAGACGGATCTTTTCGGGCTGTCTGGTGCAATGCCTTTCGGTTATTGCACCAGACAGCCCGGCGGCTATTTATCCTAGTAACTTGAGCAAGGCCTTGGCGGCCGGATCCGACGAGGCCGGGTTCTGACCGGTGATGAGCAAACCGTCGGTGACGACATACGGCTGCCAGTCTTCCAGTTTGGAGTAGGTACCGCCATTTTGCCGCAGCATGTCTTCGACCAGGAAGGGCACGACGTCGGTCAGTCCGACTGCCTGTTCCTCGGTATTGGTAAAGCCGGTGACCGCCTTGCCATCGACGACGGACTTGCCGTTGGCGCCTTTTGGATGACGCAGTACGGCGGGCGCATGGCATACCGCTACGACCGGTTTTCCTGTAGACAGCATGGTCTCGATCAGTTTGATCGACGCGGTGTCCTCAGCAAGGTCCCACAGCGGTCCATGACCGCCCGGATAAAAGACCGCATCAAATTTGCCGGCATCAACACTGGTGAGTTTGACTGTGCTGGCTAGTGCGGCTTGCGCTTCAGCATCTTCCTTGAAGCGCTCGGTGGCGCTGGTTTGGGCCGACGGGTCGTCACTTTTCGGGTCCAGAGGTGGTTGGCCGCCAAGCGGGGAGGCCAGCGTCAGGGTCGCGCCAGCGTCTTTGAAAATGAAATACGGCGCGGCGAATTCTTCCAGCCAGAAACCGGTCTTGTTGCCGGTATTGCCGAGTTTGTCGTGCGAGGTCAGTACCATCAGAATATGCATAGGGTGCCTTTCGTCTAGGGAATGGAAGTTGCTTGGCGATGCGCGGCCTGAGACCGGCTTAGACAATACGTTTTAACGTTACGCTGCAGCCACATCGCTTGTCTGTGTGCTGGCGCACTTGCGCTTATTGATCGGCAATACATTGCCGGATGCCTGAAACTTCTGTTTAACGGTGCTAGACTTTGCCCGCTTTACGTGACTCGGGCAGTAAGCCTTTTCTTTAGCCAACTGATGTCCCACCTTTAGGATTCCATATGACCATGAACCGCCGCACGTTCGTTATCCACTCCATTCTTGGCTCCGCCGCACTGGCCACCGCTACGATGAGCCAAGCACAAGCTGCCAAAGTCGCAGAGACCGATGCGCAGGCTGTCGCCTTGGCATACAAGGAAGATGGCACCAAGACAGATAAAGTCAAGTATCCAAAATATGCTGCGGGACAACATTGTGCCAGCTGCCAGTTGTACGCGGGTGCGGCAACCGGTTACGGCAATTGCGCACTGTTCCCTGGCAAACAAGTCGCCGCCGCCGGCTGGTGCAGCGCTTACGCCAAGAAGGCTTGATCAACCGGTAATTTACCCGTTGATCTGCATTAAAAAACACGCTGCGAGCGTGTTTTTTTTGGCCGGTGGCGATTGCCCGGCTTTTACTATGTTCACATCGGCAAGGTGCCGTTGCAACAGGATCATCGCTATGGAAGTCGAATTGAAATTACTGTTCAACAAGCGTGATGTCAGCGCTTTGCGCACGCATCCGCTACTGAAAAAATTCGCCCTCGCTGCGCCGCGCGAGCAACGGATGCACGATGTTTATTTCGACACGCCGGATCTGCAATTGCGTGCTGCTGGAGCCGGATTGCGGGTACGTCTGGTGGGTGATGACTGGGTCCAGACCCTGAAGGCAGGTGGCAGCGTGGCGGGCGGTCTGCATAGCCGGCAAGAGTGGGAGACGCCGGTCAGCGGTCCGAAGCCGGAGCTGGCGTTGCTGCGCGCACTGGTCGATCGCAAGAGCGATTGGGGCAAGTTGTTGCGTTCGCCTGGGTGCGAGCAAAGTCTGCTGCCGATTTTCAGCACGCAGGTGACCCGCTCCCTCTGGGACTTGCGGCTGGCCGACGGCGACGAGATCGAATGCGTGCTCGACCTTGGCTACCTTGAACGTGACGGCCAGCGCGTCGAGATCAGTGAAATTGAACTTGAGCTCAAGGCAGGCGATCCGTTGCACTTGTTCGATGTGGCGCTGCTGTTGCAAGAGGATGTCACGCTGCAGATCAGTAACCTGAGCAAGGCAGATCGTGGTTACGCGCTGTACCGGCCGCAGCCGGTCGCACCCGTGACCGCGCAACCGTTGCAGCTACATCGGCAGATGACGATTGTGCAGGCGTTCCAGGCCATCGCCGCCAATTGCCTGGCGCAAGTTCAGGGTAATGAGGCGGGTGTCGTGCATCGCCTTGATACCGAGAGCCTGCACCAGATGCGCGTCGGATTACGACGATTGCGCTGTGCGTTCGATCTGTTTCGCGGTTTGCAGGCATTGCCGCAGGCTTTGCAAGCTGACCTTGACTGGCTCATGGAGCAACTGGGCGCAGCACGCGACTGGGATGCGCTGGTCGGCACGACCTTGCCGGCAGTGGCCACTGCCGCACGCGGAGAAGTGCGGTTGACAGCGCTTGGCCTGGCGGCGCTGGTGTACTCGCGTGAGAAGCACGCGGCGGCAGGTGCTGCCGTTGCGGCACCACGCACTACCTGCCTGATGCTGGGACTGGGACGCTGGCTGCTGGTGGTCGGTGCCCAGCCGGACCAGCAGATGAAGCGCTTGCCTGGCTACAGCCGCAGCGTGCTGGAACACCAGCAACGTCGCCTGCGTCAGCGCGGCAAGCAATTGGAGGATGGGAGTGTGCAGGCACGCCATCGCTTGCGTATCGCCGTCAAAAAAATGCGCTACGCCATCGAGTTTTTCGAGTCGCTCTACCCGGCAAAAAAGATGCGCCGCTACGCCGACGGATTGGCGATGTTACAGGACCAGTTGGGTGCCAGTAACGATGCCGCAGTGGCCGATCGCTTGCTCAGGCAGTTGCAGGACGGATCACTGGAACTGGCTGGTAGCGCAGGATTCGTGCGCGGATTCCTTAGCGCCGGGCTGGCGGTGGATGACCGGCTCATGCGCGAGCAATGCCGGCGCTTCGGCACGAAGAAAATCCCCGGCTAACGTGGCGCGGAAGGGCGCTACTGCATGGTTTGCTTGTGACGCTTGGCGCGATCCATGCGGCGGTTACGCCATTGGCGCACGATGGCAAGTCGCCATCCTGCATGGATCAGGCCGAACAGCGACAGACTCAGCAGGGTGGCCAGCAACGGCATCCCGAGCAACAGCGGCTTGCCGGCATGCGTGATCCATTCCAGCCATTGGGCACCGCTGGAGCCAAAGGATTGTTCGGGCCAGGCAAGCGGCAGGCCGAGGCACAGCGCGCCCAGCATCCAGGCCACGCACAGAAGTGGCAAGGCGGTCAGCGGATTGCTCAGGAAGGTCAGCACCACGGCGGTCGGCAGGTGGGCCTTGAAGCGCACTGCCAGTAGCGCAGCGATGATGGACTGCGCCGGCAGCGGCACGATGCTGACCGCGCCACCGATGGCGGCACCCAGCGCCACCGAGCGGCGGCGCGGTATCCAGCTATGCGGCTGCGCCTTGCCCAGGAAGCGTGCGATATGCGGATGCTTCTTGATCATGTCGGCGTGACGCAGCCATTCCCGAAATGATTTAGCCATGCCTTTATTCCTTGAGGCGAGGGAGTTGTAACGTGCGCAGCATCGGCGGCAAGGAAGCGGGCTTGCGCCATTTCAGGGCCACGATGACAGCCAGTCCGATCAGCAGACTGACCACTGCCAGGAGCAGCAGTGGCGGAATTTTCAGCAGGGTCAGCCCCAGTTTCCTGAGGCCTGCAGTCTTAATCACGATCGCTGGTCTCCCCGTTGATCTGGGATGTATCCGGGCTGGGGCCCGCTTTTTCGTAGCGCGGCGTGCTGCGTCTGTGGGTGATCAGGCGGGTGCGATAGGCGGCCCGCTTGACTGCTGCGTTAATCGCCTTGTACATGTCGGATTGCACTTCGCGGATGACGACCTCGGGCTGGCCGGGCAATGTCACGCTGATCTGGCAGACCATGTCGCAGCCTCCGCGTGGACCATTGATGTCGCGCAAGCGAACGACGATGCGCATCACGCGGCTGCTGGCGCGTTCAAACGCGGCACTGAGCCGGCGTTGCAGATAATTCTGTAGCGAGGGAGTGAGGGAGAAATCCTGGGCAACCATTTGCAGGTTCATGGAACGTTCCTTTCAGTGAGTATCGAGTGGTTGATACTACGCACTTCGGGACCGGAAAACGTCTGGCTAAATCTGTTGATGGGTTCGGTAAAACTATTGCTTAGATGATTTTTTGTGGAGGTGATAAAGCTGGTTGTCTTTACTTAATTTTTGTTGGTAAGGATGGGTAACAATTAAACTTAATGTTCTTCTAATCGCGCCTTCGGCTGTATAAAGGGGTTGAGTTGCTCGATCCAGGCAACCTTGCCGGCCATCATCGCGGCCTCTCCCAAGGGAACGAAAAGTCAATGTCGTGAACTAATTCACTTCTCATTGCGTCCGGCGCTGCGTTTTATCCTCTCGCAGTCAGTACGTTAATCACAGTTTTCCACGGGACATTCATGCATTCAACAACACGGCCATCACGTTCCGTTTCTTCCATCTGGTATGTGTTCGCCTTGTCGCTGGCACTCTGGGCCGCGCTGGCAGGTAACCGTGCGTACGCTTTTGATTTTGCCGACGTGGCGCAGCGCGCCAAGGTGCTATCGCAGAGTACCTATAAAAAACCTGCCACCAATTTGCCCAAGGCAGTCGACGACCTCAGCTACGACCAGTATCGCGACATCCGCTTCGACATGGACAAGGCGTTATGGCGCAGCGCCAAGCTACCTTTTGAGGTGGCTTTTTTTCATCAAGGCCTGTTTTACGATCATCCGGTGAAGATCAACGAAGTAGTTCAAAAAAGAGTGCGCGAGATCAAGTTCGATCCACGGTCCTTCAATTACGGTAAGAACGCGGCTGATCCAAAGCAGCTTGCCCAGCTCGGTTTCGCCGGGTTTCGCGTGCACACGGCGCTGAACTCAAAAAAATACAAGGACGAGGTCGTCGTGTTTCTGGGTGCCAGTTATTTCCGGGCGCTTGGCAAAGGGCAGGGATACGGCGCGTCAGCGCGTGGCCTGGCGATTGATACTGCGCAAAATTCCGGTGAGGAGTTTCCGCAGTTTTCCGAGTTCTGGCTGGTGCGTCCTAGAGGAAACGATCAGGAAATGACGATTTATGCGCTGCTCGATTCGCGTCGCGCGACCGGAGCCTACCGCTTCACCATCAAGCCCGGCAGCGACACGGAGGTCGACGTCAAGGCGCAACTGT
>CANFED010000052.1 GCA_947445995.1 Oxalobacteraceae bacterium
CCCAGCTCCCGGATGATCCGGTTGACGATGCCGCGCGCCGGCCGACCGCTGAACAGGTTGGTCAGCGCGGTGTGTCTTGCCGCCTCGCTCTGCAGCGCCGCCCGGTGTATCGCGCTGGTGGTTGCTTCCGGGCAGAGCAGATAAGCCGTGCCGACCTGCACACCGGCAGCACCCAGTGCAATGGCCGCAGCGATACCTGCCGCATCGGCAATGCCTCCCGCAGCGATCACCGGTAGCGATACCGCCTGCACGATTTGCGGCAGCAGCGTGAAGGTGCCGCTTTGCGTGGTCAGATCGTCGGTGCGAAACATGCCGCGGTGACCACCGGCTTCGAGTCCTTGCGCAATGATGGCATCGGCCCCGTGCGCTTCCAGCCAGCGTGCTTCGTCGACCGTGGTGGCGGTCGAGATCACCTTGGTGCCCCAGCTTTTAACGCGCGTCATCAATGTGGCGTCAGGCAGGCCAAAATGAAAGCTCACCACCGGAGGTCTGAATTCTTCCAGCAGGTCGGCCACGGCCGCGCTGAACGGTGCCCGACTCGGACCCGACGGCAGCGCCGCCATATCGAGGCCGAACTGTTCGTAATACGGTCGTAACGCCGCATGCCAGGCGGCATCCTTGTCGCTATCAGGTGCAGCCGGCGTATGGCAAAAAAAATTGACGTTATACGGCAGGCTGGTGTTCGATCGGATCAGTTGCAGCTCGCTGCGCAAGGCATCGCTGCTCAACATTGCGCAGGGCAGCGAGCCCAGCGCACCCGAGTTCGATACCGCGATGGCCAGCGCGCTGCCTTGCACGCCGGCCATCGGTGCCTGAACAATTGGCAAGGCGATGCCCAGCAATGCCTGCAGCGTCGTCATGCGGCGTTCCAGCCGTAGGCGATGCGTGCCACGAGGCGGGCGGCCAGACGGGCCGTGCGATGGTCGATATCGTGCTCCGGATTGAGTTCGGCAATATCGGCGACGCGTAGCTTGCCGCTGACGAGGACTTCGTCGATGATCATTTCCACCATGTCGAGGCTGATGCCGCGCACTGCCGGCGCACTGACACCCGGTGCCGTGTCTGCCGGCAGGACGTCGAGGCCGATCGAGAAGTACAGATGATCAACGTCTGCCAGAAACTCCACCAACATGCTGCGTACTGCATCGGCATCGTAGGCGGACATCTGTTCGTCGAGCCGCCAGCGCACGCCAAGCGATTCGGCGCGCTCGAACAGCGAGGGCGTGTTGGCAAAGCGACTGATACCGAAGCAGCAATAATTGAAGGCCCAGCCGCGTTGCTGGCAGTCGTCGGCGATCTGCCGGAACGGCGTGCCGGAGGTGGCGCGCTTGGTCGATCGTAAATTGAAATGGGTATCGAGGTTGAGGATGCCGATGCGCGGAGCTGTCGCGCCAGAGGACAGATGCTGCGCCAATCCGCCGAATGAGCCTACGGCCATTTCATGACCGCCACCGAGCACGATGGGACGATGCTGTTTCGCCAGCAAGGCGGCGACCGTCTGCCCTAGTTCTTGCTGCGCCGTTTCGAGGCCGTCATCGTTGGCCTTCCAGGTGCAACGGACATCGCCACCATCGACAACTGGGGTGCCGTCCAGAAGCGGTATGTTGCCCAGCACGGCGCGCAGGGCGGCCGGACCGTCCACTGCGCCGGTGCGGCCACCGTTTCGCTGGACGCCGGCGTCACAGGCAAAGCCAAGCAGGACGATGGCGGGTTCGCTAACGGTGTCGACACACTGCATATGCTGGTGCCAGCGCTCACCTTTCGGACCTTCTTCACTATCAATGCGGCCGTGCCAGCGGCGTAGATCGGGAACTTGTTTCATCGCGTTACTCCTGAGTATTTGCAGCGAACATTGGGCTGCAATATGGACCTGGATAGATGTCAGGCATCGTCGACTTCCCTGTGCTTGACCGGTGCACACTCCTGATGCGCGTACGAATGTGCCGGTCGTCGATGGTGCATTGTGCGCCCATATGGGATGAATTGCGCCCGGTAACGAAGTGGTCCATGAAAAACGCCGACTCAAGGTCGGCGCAAAACATACTTATTGGTACGAATTATGTCCGGTTAGAACTCTTCCCAGTCATCCGATGCCGCCGGCTTGCGCGGCGCGGGCAGAGCGCTGGTTTTTGCGCTGGCTTTTTTTGCCGTCGGCATCATCCTGGTCGCCACCACGGCGGCTTTTTTAGGGGCGGTCGTCGCGACTTGCGTCTGGCTGGCATCGATCTGGAAGGTGGCGACCCGCTCTACCAGCAAGCGCGCCTGTTCTTCCATGCTCAGTGCCGCAGCCGACGCTTGCTCGACCAGTGCGGCATTTTGCTGGGTCATTTCATCGATCTCGACGATGGCCTGATTGACGTGCTCGATGCCGGTGCTTTGCTCGCTGCTGGCCGCCGTGATTTCGGACATGATGACGGTGATTTTCTGAACCGACTCGACGATGGCGCGCATCGTCGTACCGGCTTCATCGACGAGTTTGCCGCCGGTATCGACTTTGTCGACCGAGTCGGCAATCAGCAACTTGATCTCCTTGGCGGCACTGGCCGAGCGCTGTGCCAGATTGCGCACTTCGGAGGCGACGACCGCGAAGCCGCGGCCCTGTTCTCCGGCGCGGGCGGCTTCGACCGCAGCGTTGAGTGCCAGGATATTGGTCTGGAACGCAATGCCATCGATGACGCCGATGATGTCGACGATCTTGCCGGAGCTGAGCTTGATCGCACTCATCGTTGCCACCACATTGGTGACGGTCTGGCCGCCTTCGAGCGCAACAGCCGAGGCGCTGCGTACCAGCTGATTCGCTTTCTGCGCGTTCTCGGCATTTTGCTTGACGGTTGCAGCCAGCTGCTCCATCGCGCTAGAAGTTTCTTCCAGCGAGCTTGCTTGCGATTCGGTGCGGGCAGACAGATCCGCTGTACCGGTGGCAATTTCACTGGACGACACAGTGATCTGCCCGGCGGCGTCGCGGACCTGCGCAACGACCTTGCCAAGGCCGCCGCTGATGCCATTGATGGCAGCGAGCAGCACACCGATTTCATCGCTGCGATCGACCACCACGCTGACAGTCAGGTCGCCGGTGGCGAGCCGCTGGGCGGCATCGGTCGCGCGCTGCAACGGCTGCGTCACCATTCTGCGAACCAGAAAGTACAGTAGTCCGACGAGCACCAGTACGGCCAGCACGCCAATGAGGGCATAGAGGTTACGCAGTTCGGTAATTTCTTTTGTGAACTCGCTGGTATGCGAGCCGCCGGCGACCGTCCAGTTCCAGCGTGCATAGGTATCGAACGCGACAATTTTTTCGGTGGGCTTGGTGTCGCCTGCTTCAGTGTTCATCCACGGATAGCGGATTTCGCCTTTCTTCATGTCCAGCATGTCTTTGGCAAACAGACGTCCTGCGCTGTCTTTGGCGTCGAGCAAACTTTTGCCAAGCAACGTCGGATGCACGATCAGCTTGCCAAAATCGGCGCCGGGTTTGGCGTTGAGAACATAAAAATAGCCAGTCAGGCCGACCTTGATCGTGCCGATTTTTTCTTTCAGTACTTTCATGGGTTCGACGATGTTGACACCGACGAACAGTACGCCGATGACATTGCCGGTGGCATCACGGATCGGATCATAACTGGTGATGAAATCCTTGCCGAACAGCGTCGCGATGCCGGAATACGACTGTCCGGCCGTGAGCAATGCATAAGCCGGATGCGTGCGGTCGAGTACCGTGCCGATGGCGCGATCGCCGGTTTCTTTTTTCAACGAGGTCGAGATGCGGATGAAATCGCTGCCACTCTTGACGAAAATGGTCGCCGGGACGGCGCTGGTGGCGGTGAATTTGTCGGGAATCGTAAAATCCAGGTTGAGGTCGGTCTCGCCGTTTTTTAGTACGGGAGTCGGTGTGCCCATCACGTCAATGGTGCGGCTGGTATCGAGCGAGAAGGCAGCGGGGAAATTACTGGCAAACAGTTTGCCAGCACGCACCGCTTCATCCGTGACTGCATGGTCGAACATGTCAATCATGTTGATGACGGCTTTGGTCTGGATAGTGACTTCCTGGGTCGCGCGCTGTTCGGTCAGTCGTGAGTTCGCCGCACCGATCGACCATGCATACAACGCGAAGATCACGGCGGTCAGGATGAATGTAGCAAGAGACAGCTTGATGCCGATGCCGAGTTTGCTGAAGGGTGTGCTTAATGCTGACATGAGGGAATCCTGAAGATGGTTGCTAGCAGCATGAACTACCGGTCGGGAATTATGTATTGCCGATAGGTAACTGTCAGTCTCAATGTTGTTTTACATCAAAATTATGTCGTATTGTTCCTGCTGATAAACCGTTTCGACTTGCAGCGAAATCGGCTTGCCAATGAAGTCGCCCAGCATCGCCAGATGCTGTGATTCTTCTTCGAGAAACATGTCGACCACGATTTGCGAGGCGAGGATACGGAATTCGCGTGGATTGAATTGCTTGGCTTCGCGTAGCAGTTCGCGCAGGATTTCGTAGCAAATGGTCCGTGCAGTCTTGACCTGACCGCGACCGCTGCAGGCCGGGCAGGTTTCGCACAGGATGTGCGCCAGCGATTCGCGGGTGCGCTTGCGCGTCATCTCGACCAGGCCTAACGCGGAGAATCCGGACACCGACATCTTGGTGCGGTCGCGCGCCAGCGCCTTGTGCAATTCACTGAGCACGTTGCCGCGATGCTCGGCATTTTCCATGTCGATGAAATCGAGGATGATGATGCCGCCCAGATTACGCAAGCGCAATTGGCGTGCAATCGCCTGCGCCGCTTCGAGGTTGGTCTTGAAGATGGTGTCGTCGAAGTTGCGACCATTGACATAGCTGCCGGTATTGACGTCGATGGTAGTCATCGCTTCGGTCTGGTCGACGATCAGGTAACCACCGGATTTGAGATCGACGCGCCGGCCCAGTGCACGCTGGATTTCTTCTTCGACGCCATACAGATCAAACAGCGGCCGCTCGCCGGTGTAGTGGGATAGACGGTTCAGAACCGACGGGGTGTAGCTGGTGCCGAATTGCTGCAGCATCAAAAAGTTTTCGCGCGAATCGACCTGGATCGTCGAGGTGTCGTCGCCGACAAAGTCACGCAGCACCCGTTGCGCCAGGCTCAGGTCCTGATGCAGCAGCGAGGTGGGTGGTTTGCTTTTTGCGCTGGCGGCAATGGTCGACCAGGTCTTGCGCAGGTAGTCGATATCCATCTGCAGGTCGGCTTCGGACGCATCTTCGGCCATGGTGCGAATGATGAAGCCGCCTTTTTCTTCCGGCGGCAACAGCTTTTGTACTTTGCCACGCAACGCTTCGCGTTCGCTTTCCTTTTCGATGCGCTGCGAAATGCCGATATGCGAGTCCTGCGGCAAATACACCAGCATGCGGCCGGCGATCGAAATCTGTGTCGACAGGCGTGCGCCCTTGGTGCCGATCGGGTCCTTGATCACCTGTACCGTCACGGCCATGCCATCGAACAGCAGTTTTTCAATTGGCAGCGCCGGGGTGACCGGCCCCTCATGACTGCGCGCTTCCCAGATATCGGCGACGTGCAGGAACGCCGCGCGCTCCAGGCCAATGTCGATGAAAGCCGATTGCATGCCGGGCAGTACCCGTGCGACCTTGCCCAGATAGATATTGCCGGCCATCCCGCGCGACAGCGTGCGTTCGATATGCAGCTCTTGCACGGCGCCTTGCAAGACCAGTGCGACACGGGTTTCCTGCGGCGTGATGTTGATCAGTATGTCTTCGTTCATGGCACTCGCAATCCGGCCTGTCTGAGTAATTGTGCGGTTTCGAAAAGTGGCAACCCCATGATGCCGGTGTAGCTGCCTGCCATGTGTGAAACGAAACAGGCGGCACGCCCCTGGATACCGTAGCCACCAGCCTTGTCGAAGGGTTCCGAGCCAGTGCAGTATGCCCGGATTGTTTCTTCCGTCAAAGCGGCGAACGTCACATCGGAGCACTGCGTGATCTGCCAGGTCGTGTCATCGTGGCACAGGGCAACGCTGGTCAGCACCTGATGCGTGCGACCCGACAACCGGTGCAGCATTGCGCTGGCCTCGGCCGGGCTGGCGGGCTTGCCGAGGATGTCGTGGTCCAGCACGACGGTCGTGTCGGCCGTCAGAACCGGACGCAGCGGCAAGTGGCGCGCCCGGATGGTCTGCATCGCCGCATCGATTTTTTCACGTGTCACGCGATGGACGTAGTCGGCCGCCACTTCACCGGGCAAGACCAGTTCCGTAACGTCGGCGACGCGACCACTCTGGTCACGCAGCAAAAGAAGTTCGAAGTCGACGCCGATCTGGCGCAGCAGTTCACGGCGACGCGGGCTTTTCGAGGCGAGATAGATTTTCTGGTCATGTGGATGCATCGCATTCAGGCCCGGTGATAAGGATGATTTTGGGTGATCGACCAGGCCCGGTAAAGCTGTTCCGCCAGTAGCACGCGCACCATGCCATGCGGCAGGGTCAGGCTGGAGATGCGCAACAGCATGTCTGCGTTGGCCTTGAATTGCGGATCGAGACCGTCGGCACCGCCGATGATGAAGGCTACATCGCGGCCATCTTGTTGCCAAGTAGTTAGTTGTTGCGAGAGCTGGACAGATGTGAGGTCGCGTCCGTGTTCGTCGAGCGCAATGATGCGTGTCCCTTTCGGTAGCACGGCTTCGATGCGGGTGCGTTCGAGCGCCATTGCGGTTTCGGCAGTCTTGCTGCCGGAACGCTCGACCGGTTTGATTTCTTTTAGTTGCAACCGGCACTCCGGCGGCATGCGCTTGGCATACTCGCCGAAACCGGTCGCAATCCATGCTGGCATCTTGTGCCCGACTGCCGCGATGATCAGTTGCATCGCGCGCAGCCGTTATTCGGCAGCTTTTGGTTTGGCAGGAGCACGTGCACGTTTGACCGGGATACCACGTTCGGCGACGATTTTCTTTTCCTTGATGATGCGATCTTTCTTGACTGCAGCAGCGGCGGTGGCGCTCTTGGTCTCGGCGATCTTGATGGTCTTGCCGACCGGCTTCTTGGCAGCAGGAACCTTCTTGGCGCGGACCGATCCGTCTTCGGATTTGGCGGCCGGCTTGCGCGTGGCTTTTTTCGGCGCATCGTCGAGCGTGGTCTGGCTGGCGGTCAGGTGACGCCCGGCTTTCTTCGGTGCGGCATCTTCCGGCTCCGAAGCGGTGCGCTTCGAGACGCGAACGGCGGAGCCGAACTTGACTTCCTTTTCGCCCCAGATTTCTTCCAGGCGATAGTAGGCGCGGATGGCTGGCTGCATGATGTGGACGATCATGTCGCCCAAGTCGACGAGTACCCATTCGCCGGTGGTCTCGCCTTCGACGCTGAGAATGGTGCCGCCGTTTTCCTTGACCTTGTCACGGACCGAGGCAGCCAGTGCCTTGGTTTGACGGTTCGAAGTCCCTGAGGCGACCACGATGCGGTCGAACAGGCTGGTCAGGTGGACCGTGTCGAAAACCTTGATTTCCTGCGCCTTGACGTCTTCCAGTGCATCGATGACGAGGGCTTGCAATTGTTTGATATCCATTTAGCTTTTATAGAGATGATGTTGTTGAATATAGTCCAGCACCGCGTGCGGGACCAGCGTGTCGGGTTGTTTCCCGTGACGCAGGGCGGCACGAATTTCAGTAGCGGAAATATCCACCGCCAGGTTCGGGGCCAGAAACGTCTTGCCTTGCGGCGTACTACGGATGTGCGCTGGCGTGTCAGCGCGTTGTTCGAATACTTGCCGGACCTCGACCGGCACGTCCGGTCCATCGAGTGCAAACCCCGGTCGCGCTGCCGCGCACACATGGGCATAGTCAAATAACTGGTGCCAGCCCTGCCAGGTATCGAGGTGCTGCAACTGATCGGCCCCCATCAGGAAAACCAGCGACACCACCGGCCCCAGCTCGGCCCGCAGTGCCCGCAGGGTATCGATGGTGAACGTCGGATCATTGACTTGCAACTCGCGCTGGTCGATGACGACCGGCACGCCTTGCTCCCGGAACTGCTGCTGAAACGCCTGCTCCAGCATCGCAACGCGCTGCGCGCCGGTCGCTTCAAGACCATGTTTTTGCCAGGGATTGCCAGCAGGCAGAATGCGTAATTCATCCGGTTTCAACAAGTCGACAAAATGGCGCGCCAGCGCGACATGGCCCCTGTGCACCGGATCGAAACTGCCTCCAAGGATGGCGATGCAGTGGCGCGTCACGCCAGCCAGTCCCGCTGCACCAGAAATTTTTCATATAACAGCGCTTCTGCGGAGCCGGGAGGCGGGGTCCAGTTGTAACGCCATTTGACCACCGGCGGCATCGACATCAGGATCGATTCGGTACGACCGCCCGATTGCAGACCAAACAAAGTGCCGCGATCATACACTAGGTTGAACTCGACATACCGTCCGCGCCGGTAAGCCTGGAAATCGCGCTGGGATTCGTCGTACGGCAAATCCTTGCGTCGCAGCAGAATCGGCAGGTAGGCCGCGAGGAAGGCGTCGCCCACGCTCTGCATCATTGCACTACTCTGGTCGAGGCCCGGCGCATGAAAATCATCAAAGAAAATCCCGCCGATACCGCGTGGTTCCTGCCGGTGTTTCAGAAAAAAATAATCGTCGCACCATTTTTTGAAGCGCGGATGCAGGTCTGCGCCAAACGGTGCCAGCGCGTCGAAGCAGGTCTGGTGAAAATGCCGCGCATCGTCGTCGTAGCCGTAGTACGGCGTCAGGTCCATGCCGCCGCCAAACCACCAGATCGGTTCTTTGCCGGCTGCCGTCGCCATAAAGAAGCGCACGTTCATGTGCACCGTCGGTGCCAGCGGATTGCGCGGATGCAGCACCAGCGAGACGCCCATCGCTTCCCATTCCCGGCCGGCAATTTCCGGACGATTCGCGGCAGCCGACGGCGGCAGGTTCTTGCCGGTTACATGCGAAAAACCGACGCCGCCGCGCTCGAAGACGTTGCCCTCTTCAATGATGCGCGAGATGCCGCCGCCGCCTTCCGGACGCTGCCACGCATCCGTGGAAAATGGCAGGCCGTCGATCGCCTCCAGTTCGGTGACGATACGTTGCTGCAAACCGAGCAGGTAGGTCTTGATGGTGGCCGCGGTGGCGATGGGTGTGGTGGTGGGGGACATTCCGTGAAAATTAAGTAAACGAAAATGGATTGTACCCCGCTGCTGCGTCCTAACCGTGTCGTTTGAGTGCCCGCCAGCCGATATCACGGCGGAATTGCGCGCCATCGAAATGGATCTGCTCGATGGCCAGGTAAGCCTGGCGCTGTGCCATCTTGACACTGTCGCCGAGACCGACCACGCACAACACGCGGCCGCCGGTGACAGTCAGTTGGCCGTTCTCGAGCGCGGTGCCGGCATGGAAGGTGACGCAGTCGGGGGTTTCGGCGGGGATGCCGCTGATGAGGTCGCCCTTGCGCGGCGCATCCGGGTAGCCAGCTGCGGCCATCACCACACCCAGCGCGGTGCGCCGGTCCCATTCGAGTTCGACGGCATCGAGTGTGCCGTTGACCGCATGTTCCATCACGCCGACCAGGTCGGTTTTCAGGCGCGCCATGATCGGCTGGGTTTCCGGATCGCCCATGCGGCAATTGAATTCCAGCGTCTTGACACCGCCGTGGTCATCGATCATCAGGCCCGCATACAGGAAGCCGGTGAACGGGATGCCATCCTTGGCCATGCCTTGCACGGTCGGGACGATGATTTCGCGCATCACGCGCGCATGCAGTTCCGGGGTCACGATGGGTGCCGGTGAGTACGCTCCCATGCCGCCGGTATTCGGACCGGCATCATTATCTTGCAGGCGCTTGTGATCCTGGCTGGTGGCCAGCGCCAGAATATGTTTGCCATCGACCATGACGATGAAACTGGCTTCTTCGCCGCTGAGGAATTCCTCGATGACGACGCGGGCACCGGCGTCGCCGAGCTTGTTATCGGACAGCATCATGTCGATGGCGGCATGGGCTTCGGCGATATCCATTGCCACCACGACGCCTTTGCCGGCAGCCAGTCCATCGGCCTTGATGACGATCGGTGCACCTTGCGCCTCAATGAACGCATGAGCCTCTGTGCTGTCCGAAAAAGTCTGGCTGCGCGCGGTCGGGATGCCGTGTCGCTGCATGAATGTCTTGGCGAAATCCTTTGAGCTTTCGAGCTGGGCGGCTTCCTTGGTCGGGCCGAAAATTTTCAGGCCACGGGCGCGGAACAGGTTGACGATGCCGGCAGCCAGCGGGACTTCAGGCCCCACTACGGTCAGCGCGATATGTTCGTCGATGGCGAATTGCGCCAGCGCGGCCGGATCGGTGATCGGCAGGTTGACCAGTCGGCCATCCTGCGCGGTGCCGCCGTTGCCTGGGGCAACGTAGACCAGTTGCAGTCGTTCGGACTGAGCCAGTTTCCAGGCCAGTGCATGTTCGCGGCCACCTGAGCCAACTACCAGAATTTTCATGTGAGACTTCGCTGCGGTAAGAGTGTTTGCTAAAAAAGAGCGGCTATCTGAATCCGTGATTCAGGCGTCGATGACCGCGTTGGTATAGACCTGCTGGACATCGTCGAGGTCTTCGAGCGCATCGAGCAGTTTTTGCATGCGGATCGCATCGTCACCGCTGAACACGGTTTCAGTCTCGGATTTCATCACAACGTCGGCTACTTCGGCCTTGAAGCCGGCCGCTTCCAGTGCCTGCTTGACGTTGCTGAAATCATGCACGGCGCACAGCACTTCGAGTCCACCTTCGTCATCGGTGAGCACGTCTTCGGCACCGGCTTCGAGGGCCGCTTCCATTAACTTGTCTTCGCTGGTGCCGGGGGCGAACAGAAACTGTCCGCAATGCTGGAACATGAACGCCACCGAGCCCTCGGCCCCCATGTTGCCGCCAAACTTGGAAAAGGCGTGGCGCACTTCGGCGACCGTACGAACCCGGTTATCGGTCAGGCATTCAACGATGATGGCCGCGCCGTGGATGCCATAGCCTTCGTAGCGGACTTCTTCGTAATTGGCACCATCGAGACCGCCAGTGCCGCGTGCGATGGCGCGCTGCACGTTGTCTTTCGGCATGTTGGCGTCGGCCGCTTTTTCAACTGCCAGGCGCAGACGTGGATTGGTGGCAATATCGCCGCCACCCAAACGCGAGCCGACGGTAATTTCCTTGATCAGACGAGTCCAGACTTTGCCGCGCTTGGCATCCGTGGCGGCCTTCTTGTGTTTGATGTTGGCCCATTTGCTGTGTCCTGCCATGACGATATTTCCTTGGGAAGAGATTGGTTGGAGAGTGCGATCGACGCAAAATTCCTGTATCGCCGTCGCAAAATCAATCTACAATTTTACCACGCTGACCCTGCCTGAAACCCTCGCGAAAGCCCCGGACCAATGCCAAATACGTTGCTAATTGCCAAAAATCACACACGCGAACTTTGCCTGTTGCCGCGTCTCGTCAACCGCCACGGTTGCATCACTGGTGCCACCGGCACCGGCAAGACGGTCACGCTGCAAGCGATGGCGCAAGCCTTGTCCGATATCGGCGTTCCGGTTTTCATGGCCGACGTCAAGGGTGACTTGTCCGGCATGGCCAAGGCAGGAGCTGCCAGCGAGCGCATCAGCGCGCGCATGCATTTGCTGGAGCTGCCCGAACCGGCATGGACGGCGGTGCCGGTGACGTTCTGGGATGTCTACGGTGAAAAAGGCCATCCGGTACGGGCCACGATTTCCGATCTCGGACCGTTGCTGCTGGCGCGCATGCTCAACCTCAACGATACCCAGCAGGGCGTGCTGCAACTGGTGTTCAAGATCGCCGATGAGCAGGGTTTGCTGCTGCTCGACATCAAGGACTTGCGGGCGATGCTGCAGCATGTCGGCGACAGCGCGGCGAGTTTCCAGACCGAATACGGCAACATCTCGGCCGCCAGCATCGGTGCGATACAGCGCGGCCTGATCGGTATCGGCGAGCAGGGCGGCGACCAGTTTTTTGGCGAACCGATGCTCAACATCGACGACCTGTTGCAAACCGATGCCACCGGCAAAGGCGTCGTCAACATCCTCGCCGCGGACCGGCTAATGAATGCGCCGCAGCTGTACTCGACGTTCCTGCTGTGGATGTTGTCCGAGCTGTACGAACACTTGCCCGAAGTCGGTGACCTCGACAAGCCGAAGCTGGCCTTCTTTTTTGATGAGGCGCACCTGCTGTTTGCCGATGCACCGAAAGCGCTGTTGCAAAAGATCGAGCAGGTCGTGCGCCTGATCCGGTCGAAAGGCGTCGGCGTGTACTTCGTCACGCAAAACCCGCTCGACATTCCCGACAGCGTGCTCGGCCAGCTCGGCAACCGGGTCCAGCATGCGCTGCGCGCCTACACGCCGCGCGATCAGAAAGCCGTGCAGGCGGCGGCGGAAACTTTTCGTGCCAATCCGGCGCTCGATGTTGCCAGCGTCATTGGCGAGCTCGAAGTCGGCGAGGCGCTGATTTCATTTCTTGACGAAAAAGGTCGGCCGACCATGGTCGAGCGCGGCTTTATCGTGCCACCCGCTTCGCAGATCGGGCCGGTCAGTGACGACGAGCGGCGCGCCTTGATGGCGGGATCGGTGGTCGCCGGGGTCTACGAAAAAACCATCGATCGTGAATCGGCCTACGAAAAAATTAAGGGCAGGGTGCTGGCCAGCCCGACGGCACCGGTTCCGGGCGAATCTGCGGCCCCACCGGGACGATCGATTGGCGACCAGTTGCGCGACGTGCTCGGTAGCGTGGCAGGCGGCAGCGGCGGGGCGCGACGCAACGACAGTCTGGTCGAATCGATGATGAAATCAGCGGTGCGGGCAATCGGTTCGCAGGTCGGCCGCGAAATCATTCGCGGCGTGCTGGGCTCCCTGCTGAAAAGCGGCAAACGTTGAACTGCAATCAATATTGCAGTTAGGTTGTTTTATCTTCCCGATAGGCGTTAGAATTCGGCTCGGCATTCATTGCCGGTTTTCGGGTCGTTAGCTCAGCTGGTAGAGCAGCGGACTTTTAATCCGTTGGTCGCAGGTTCGAATCCCGCACGGCCTACCACGAATACTCAACAAGCCCACGGACCGTGTTCGTGGGCTTTTTGTTTTTGCGGGCGTCGATCGGTGTTTTGTCGGTGCGCATTCGGTGCAATGCCCTTCGGTTATTGCATCGCACATTCCGGGGGGCTTCGGGGATACTTGGGCACTGCACCAGCTGCCGAAAACCAGGGGTGCCGTGCTGACGGGCGGCATGCCGGGGCGCTGACCGTCAATGTCCCCGGCGTACTGCGCCGCCGATCCCGTCCTATTTCAGCTCGAACAATTGCTTCAGAAATTCGCCGATGGTGCGATGCGCCGCGTCTGCTGCGACGGGATCGTATCCGACATGCGGATCGCGCTGCACGCACGGATCGGCATAGGTGAAAGGCGCACCGGAGACGGCATTGATCAATTGGCCGACAGGTTCCTCGCGGATACGGCAGTTACGCACCGTCTGCGCATTTTTCGACACCGTCGGCGTGGTCGATCCCAGCGGTGAATCGAAGCTGTGCTGCGCACCGGGATAGTCGATAAGCTCGACATTGTGGCCTGCCGATCGCAGCCGTTCCACAAAGGCTTGGCACGGTGGCATCGGATTGTAGTCGTCGCCAGTGCCGTGGAAAATACGGATCGGACGGTCTACCACATCGGTATCGTTTTGATAGACGGTGTGGCAATCGGGATAGAACGGCAGGTAGGCTGCGAACTCAAGCCCGGAACGATTCCACGCCTTCAAAAAGCGCTTCTCGCTCGCATACAGCGTCGCTTGCCCGCCGCGCGAAAATCCCATCAGCACGATGCGCTTCGGGTCGACGCGCGGATGGCTTGCCAGCACCTCGAGGGCGCGATAGGCGTCCAGCGAAAGGTTCAGCCGTCCAAGCTGTGACTGGTCCGGGCCGACCACTGTCAGGCCGCGCCCGGTGAAGCTGTCGAGGATGAACGCGGACACCCCCATCTGGTTGAATTGCCGCGCCCACACTTCGGTATTCGATCCGATGCCACTGGAACCGTGTATCAGGACCACGACCGGCATGCGCCCCGTGCCTTGTGCAACCCGCAATTCGCCGGCAAGCGTGACCGGCGATGCCTGTCCCTCGCCTTTTAAAAAGCCAGCGTCGGAGATCGTCACGCTCTGGAAAGTATGCAACTCGGTGCGGGCAGGAATCTGGCCTTTTGCATGATCCTGCGCTTGCGCCACGGATGCGTGCGAAAGCGCGATCACCAGACTCCCTATCAACACCGGTAACCACCGCAGGGCTGACGAAGTCATAGACAGAGACTTCACGATATTCATGGGGTGAACTCCTTTTAATTGTTTTAATGAAAGTTCTTCAGCATAGCGCAACCCCACGCGCCGTGCGGCGCTTGCCCGCATCCAGGCGGGCGCGGCTGTCTTGATGACAGCGCTTCACGGCCTGCATCCGGAAACCAGCTGCCGACGTCGCTGTTTGCACTTCCGGCCCCAGTATTGCCGGTTCTCGGGTCGTTTGCTCAGCGGGTAGAACAGCGGACTTTTAATCCGTTGTTCATCTGTTTTCCGTAGTTCCAGCCGGTCGGCAACGATCAGGGAACAGAAGCGGCAGGTGACATTCCATCTTGATGATGTGCCCAGCCTGCGTACCAAGTTTGACGATGCGCGCTGGATGGGGATGGTGTAGGGACGAACCAAAACATTTGCCAGCAAGGAAACCGGAATCGGCTTTGACAAGTTTCCCGAGAATTGTCCTTGGACGACCGCCGATGTTCTTGAATCGATCTGGTTGCCGGCCTGGGTTTGGTGGTGCGCCAAGCGGCCCGATTACTGTCGCCAATACCGCCGCACCTCCCGTGACCGTCAAGCCTACCCAGGCAACACCGCCGTCAGCACAACCTTGTCCTCCGGCGAATCCCACGCATTCCACGCATCGAGCCCGCCAACCAGCGGACGCACCTTGACGAAACCATGATTGATCAATTTGCGTGCAACGGCCGCAGCCGATGCCTCGTTCGGGCAGCTGCAATAAATGATGATGTCGCGGTCGCGCGGCACGCTGGCGAAGGTTGCCGCATGGTCGTCATGACCGTACAGGATCGCGCCGGGGATGGCGGCTTCCAAGGCTTGCGCAGTCTTGCTGCGGGCATCAACAATGACTGGTTCGAGACCGTCATGGATCAGCCCACGCAACTGATGCACTGAAATACGCGCCATGTACAGCGAGCGCATCAGGCGGCGGCGCTCGATATATTTGTAGAGCATGAACAAGGCCAGCAGCGACCCGATCACCAGCAGCGCCATCACGCCCATCGTACTGAGCACAGCGAGAATCTGGTCGATGCTCTTGTAAAAAATCGCCCCAAGCGCCAGTCCGCTGCCGGCCCACAACAGCGTACCGCTGACGCTAAAAAATAGAAACTTGCCGCGCGGCGTACCCATCGCGCCTGCCAGCGGTGGTGCAATCGTATTGAAGCCCGGAATGAA